>JAITKU010000060.1 GCA_031278255.1 Eubacteriales Family XIII. Incertae Sedis bacterium
ACCGTCCATGTTTGGCATCATGACGTCGAGGATAGCGAGATGAATGTCCTCGCGGGCCGCGACCGCCAAGGCTTCAAGGCCGTCGAAGGCCAAAAAGACCGTATGGCCCTCGATCTTCAGGTGGATTTCGATCGCTTCCGCGATTTCCCTGTCGTCGTCACAGACGAGTATATTCATCCCGCCCTCCCTCCCAATCCGGAATCGGTATCTGCGGTATAGTCTACCGGCGCTTTCTTACGAAACGCCGCATGTGTTTCTTACAAATTCCTTACATTTCCAAAAAACAAGGCGCCGGCTGTTGACGCCGACGCCTTGATCCGGACTATGCCCGCCGGTTTTCGGTTCGCCTGTCCGATTTGATGCTGAGCAGAATGATGGCAAGCGCGAGAACACCCGCCGCCGCTATCCGTACCTTTGTGCATGTTTTCATAGTGCCGCATCCTCCTTCCGTGCGCCGTCCGCAGAAACGAGAAACCCCTTGCGCCGCGCCGCGCAGGATGATTCCGCCGGCGGAGGCAAGACTTCTCTTAGAAAAAATATAACAAAGAAACGCGAAAATAGCAAGCGCAAAGTGCAAAAGTCGGCATCCGCGGTCAAAACAAACGCTTGACAACGCGCGTCATTCATGGTAGATTTATAGGTGTGTCAAGCGATTTGCATTACAGGGGGTAGAAGATGCTGTTGGAGAACGCCTCCGAAATGAACCTGCTCTACGACTTTTACGGCGGTCTTTTGAATACGCGGCAGAGGGACATCTTTCGCATGTACTATGCGGAGGATCTGTCCTTGGCGGAGATCGCCGCCGACATACGCATAAGCCGTCAGGGGGTTCACGACGTGCTGAAACGGTCCGCCGCCGCGCTTGCGGCTTACGAACGTACGCTCGGACTTGTGGCGAAGTACGCGCGCGCCGAAAGGGCGGTGGCCCTCGTCGGGGCCTCGCTTGACCGGCTGGCCGAGGAGCGCGCGCAGGACCCGGAGTTGGCGGACCGCTTGCGGGATATTCGCGATATGCTCGACCGCCTTGAGATATAAACGGCGGCGCCGGTCCCGCGTCCCGGTCGCCGGGGCGCGTGTCGCAATGGAGATGTAGATATGGCTTTTGAAGGACTTTCCGAAAAACTGCAGGGCGTATTCAAGAAACTCAAGGGCAAGGGCGTACTCACCGAGAAAGACATCGACGAGGCCATGCGCGAGGTGAAGCTGGCGCTGTTGGAAGCCGATGTCAATTTCAAGGTGGTAAAGCAGTTCGTCGCCGACGTGCGCGTCAAATCCCTCGGGACGGAGGTGCTGGAGAGCCTGACACCCGCGCAGCAGGTGATCAAGATCGTACAGGATGCGCTTGTGGGGCTGATGGGCGGCACGAACAGCCGGCTGACCTATTCGCCGCGGGGTTTCACGATACTGATGTTGGTCGGTCTGCAGGGTACGGGCAAGACCACCACCTGCGGCAAGCTGGCCAAATATCTGAAAAGCAACGGGAAGAAGCCCATGCTGGCCGCCTGCGACGTTTACAGGCCGGCCGCCGTGGATCAGCTTGTCATCGTCGGGGAAAGCGTGGAAACCCCCGTGTTTACGATGAAAGAATCCGCGGATCCGGTCGCGATCGCCGAGAGCGCCGTGCGGGAAGCGGAGATCAAGGGCTTCGACGTGCTGATCGTGGACACGGCCGGCCGCTTGCAGATCGACGAGGCCATGATGGATGAGTTGGTCCGCATCAAAAAGACCGTGAAGCCGCACGAGATCCTGCTCGTACTCGACGCCATGACGGGTCAGGACGCCGTGAACGCGGCCGTGGGGTTCAATGAGGCGCTTGGCATAGACGGTATCATCCTGACGAAGCTGGACGGCGACGCGCGGGGCGGCGCCGCGTTGTCCGCGAAGAGCGTGACACAGCGTCCGATCAAGTTCATAGGCGTCGGGGAGAAGCTCGACGCCCTGGAAGCTTTCCATCCGGAGCGCATGGCTTCGAGGATACTGGGCATGGGCGATATGCTGAGCCTCATCGAGAAAGCGCAGGAAAGTTTTGACGACGCAAAGGCGGAAGAACTCGAACGCAAGATGAAGAAAAACGAGTTCACGCTCGATGATTTTCTCGAACAGATCGGGCAAATCAAAAAGATGGGCGGTCTTGCGAAGCTTGTGGACATGCTCCCCGGCATGGGCGGCCGCGCCGCGAATGTGAATATCGAAAACGGCGAACGGGAATTTCGGCAGATGGAGGCCATCATTCGTTCCATGACGAAAGAGGAACGGCGCAACCCGGCCATCCTGAATTCCGGCAGAAGAAAGCGCATAGCGGCGGGTTCGGGGCAGCCCGTCACGAAGATCAACAGCTTGGTCAAACGCTACGAAGAGGCTCGAAAGATGATGCGGCAGTTTATGACGGGTCCCAAGCACGCGCGAAACAAACTCTTTCGCGGCCTGAGCTGAGGCACGGGGCTTTGTCCGCGCGGGAAGCGTCGGGAGGCAAAAGCGCCGTTCGGCGGCGTATGATAAAAATTTTTATTGAGGAGAAGAAGAACATGGCAGTCAAAATCAGGTTGAGAAGAATGGGAGCGCACAAGAAGCCGTTTTACAGGATCGTCGTGGCGGATTCGAGATCGCCGCGCGACGGGCGGTTCATTGAGGAAATCGGCTATTACAATCCGCTGACCAATCCCGCGGATGTCAAGATCGATGTCGAAAAAGCGAAGAAGTGGATTTCGACCGGCGCCAAGCCCACGGATACCGTCAGGGGGCTTTTGAAGAAAGCCGGGGCATTCGACGTTCCAAAGCAGCCGGATACGACGGAAGAGGCCGCGCCGGCCGAAGCCGAGGCGAGTGAAAGCGCGGAGACGGTCGCCGACGCCGGCTGAGCGCGCATAGAAGGGATATGAGGCGAATGGAAGAATTGGTAAGAACGATCGCGGCGTCTCTGGTCGAACATCCCGACGCCATCGAGGTGAAAACCCTGGACGGCGAAGAGGGAATGACGGTCATCGAACTGCACGTCGCGCCGGAGGATATGGGTAAGGTTATCGGCAAGCAGGGCCGTATCGCGAAAGCGCTCCGCGTGGTCGTGAAAGCGGCCGCGATCCGGGAAAACAAGAAAGTATCCGTGGAGATCATGCAGTAGGGCCGCCATGGAACAGACCGAACAGATCACGATCGGAAAGATCGTCTCGGCGGTGGGTTTGCGCGGCGAGGTAAAAGTCTATCCCTATTCCGACAGACAGGAGCGCTTTGCGTGCGGGGCGGAATTGTTGCTCGACGGCCGGCCCGTGCGCATCGAGGCCGTCCGGTTTGTGAAAAATTTACCGATCCTGAGGCTGGACGGCGTTGCGGATCGCGACGGGGCGGAAGCCCTGCGCGGGCGCGTGCTTTCCATAAGCGCGGGCGCTTTGGCGCCCCTGCCCGACGGCGAATGGTACGTGCGGGACCTGATCGGCTGCGAGGTGCGCGACGAGGGGGGAAGCGTCCTCGGCGCGATCGCCGACGTACTCCAAAACGGCGCGCAGGACCTCTACGAGATTGCCGCGCCCGACGGCCGGACTTTCCTGTTGCCCGCGGTGGAGGCTTTTGTCCTCCGCGTGGATGTGTCCAAAAAACGCGTACTCGTGCGCGTGCCGGACGGTTTGTCGGAGCTTTCGATATGAGGATACAGGTGCTGACCCTCTTCCCGGAGATGTTCGCGCCCGTTCTGAACGGCAGCATACTCGGCAGGGCGCGGGAACGGGGCCTCTTGGATGTTGAAACCGTCGATATACGCGCTTTTTCGACGGACAGGCACAGAAAGACCGACGATTATCCTTTCGGCGGCGGCGCGGGCATGGTGCTGATGCCGCAGCCCGTCTTTGACGCCTTGGACCGGCTCGGCACGGAGGGGAAGCGGCTCGTCTGCATGTCGCCGCAAGGCCGGCGCCTCGACCAAGAACTCGCCCTGGAACTGGCGCGCGCGGAAACCCTGCTGATCCTCTGCGGGCATTACGAGGGGATCGATCGGCGGATACTCGACCATTTTCACTTTGAAGAGATTTCCGTGGGCGACTATATCCTGACGGGCGGGGAACTGCCCGCCATGATCCTGATCGACGCGGCGGCCCGCCTGCTGCCCGGCGCGCTCGGAAACCCGCGGGCGCACGACGAGGAGTCGCACAGCGTCGGTCTTTTGGAGTACCCGCAATACACGCGGCCCGCCTGTTTTCGCGGTATGGAAACGCCCGCCGTGTTGCTCTCGGGGGATCACAAGCGCATTCGACTTTGGAAATTCGAGGAATCGCTCAGGCTGACGCGGGAGCGCCGCCCCGATCTCTTCGCGCGTTTTTTGGAAAATCACGGCGAACTCGACAAGGACGAAAAGCGCATTTTGGAGCGTCTGCTTGCGGAGTGAGACGCAAAAGGGCCGGGAGACTCTTTCCGCACGGCCTCCGCATGAACGCCGCCGCCCAATCCCCGGCCTTTGGGCGCGGGCTTGCAATCACCGATACGCATCCGGAAAATTTGTTCCTATCGCATAGAGCGGGATGTTCATCAGCCGGCTTTCCCTGCGGTAATCTCGCATTGAAGTCCG
>JAITKU010000078.1 GCA_031278255.1 Eubacteriales Family XIII. Incertae Sedis bacterium
CGAGGGCGAGAAGAACCCGACCTACATGTACGGCGTCAATCTGGCGCAGGTCGAGGTTGACGTGAATACCGGAAAGACAACCGTGCTGAAATTCGCCTGCGTCGCCGACGTGGGCGTGATCGGCAGCAGACAGGCGGTCGAGGGGCAAGCCTACGGCGGACTCTCCCACAGCATCGGCTTCGCGCTCAGCGAGGATTACGACGGGCTGGACAAGCAGGGCAATATGGTGGGCTGCGGCATCCCCGAGATCACGGACATCCCCGACGAGATCGACCTGATCTTCGTCGAAACCCCGCGCCCCGCCGGCCCGCACGGTTCCTGCGGCTGTTCGGAGGATTTCCAAAGCTCGAACCACATGGCCGTCGTTAACGCGATCCGCGACGCCTGCGGCGTTCGCGTCTACGCCCTGCCCGCGACGCCGGACAAGGTAAAGGAGGGCTGGGAGCGGAAGCGGCGCGGCGAGGACCTTACGCCGCCCAAATACTTCCTCGGATCCGACTTCGAGGAGGAACTGGAACTGATCAAGGCGAATCCCATTTAAGTTTGAGCCGGGACCGGCGTCCGGAGCGAAGCGAAACCGGCACAGGAGAACACAGGCGGCGGGCCCGGCCCGCCGCCGCCCGCGCGAGGCGGAAGCGGAGGTATGCGGCATGGAACTCAAAGACGCGACAGCTTACACGGCCGGATGCTTTCACGGCGAAGCCGCGTCCTGCTCGTTTGTATGCCCTTTCGGTCTCGACATCCGCAGCTTTCTCGAAAAAGCGGGCAGGGGCCGATGGTCCGCGGCTTACAAGCAGTTGCGTGACGCCCTCGTATTCCCCGTAATCGCAAACGCGCTGTGCGAGGCGCCCTGCGAGGCGCACTGCCAGCGCGCGACCGTCGTCGGCGACGAGGCGGTTGCCGTGCGCGACGTGGAAAGGGCCTGTATCGCTTTTGCGAAGAACAAAAAACCCGAAACCTACGCCATTTTGAAAAAGGACAAGCGCGTCGCCGTCGTCGGCGCGGGAACGGCGGGACTCGCCTGCGCGCTCGGTCTCGCGCAGAAGAAGTTCCGCGTCACCGTGTTCGAGCGGGAAGCCGTCCTCGGCGGCGCCGTCAACGCCGACGCGCGGGCGGAGGCTTTTCGGGAGGATATCCTGTTGCTGCTCTCCGCCGAGGAGATCGATTTTCGCTGTGAGACGCCCGTCACGGACCTTGCGCCGCTGTTGCGCGACTTCGATGCCGTATACGTCGCGACGGGCAAGGGCGGCGACGACTTCGGCCTCCTCCCGAGCCGGGACGAGGAACTCTTCACCTGCGGCGCGGATAAGGTCTTTCTCGGCGGTATGCTCTGCGGTATGCGTCCGGTCGAGGGGATGGCGGCGGGTCCGCGCGTCGCGAAAATCATGGAAAGCTTCCTGCTGACGGGCAGGGCCGCGGTTTTCGACGCCTACGACAAGACGCGATGCGAGCATATCCTGCGCCACGCGGGCGCGCTTTCCGTGCCCCGCGTCAGGGCCGCCGCGGAGGTCTGTACGGAGGAGGAGGCGAAGCGGGAAGCCGCGCGCTGCTTGGGCTGTGACTGCCGATACTGTCTCTCGGGCTGTGAAATGCTCGCTCTGTTCCGCAAGGACCCGCACAGGATCGCGGTCGAAGCCTACACCGATACGAAAGCCAACCCGCCTTTTGCGACCTGCTCGCTTACGCGGCAAACCTATTCCTGCAACGTCTGCGGTTACTGCAAGGCCGTATGCCCCGCGGGCGCGGACATCGGCGCCCTGCTCCAAAAGACGCGCGCCGTGCGCAGGGAGGCGGGTACGCACATTCCCCTGCACGACTTTTGGATGCGCGAAATGGAGTTTTACGGGGGCGCGGCGGCTTTTCTCCGTCTGCCCGAGGGAAAAACCGGCTGCGCGTACATCTTCTTTCCGGGTTGCCGGCTCGGCGGCGCGCGGCCCGCGCACGTGTTTCACGCCTACGATTTCCTCTCCGAAAAATACGCGGCGGGGATATTCCAAAGCTGTTGCGGGGCGCCCGCCTACTGGGCCGGGGAGGAGGAGGCGTTGCGGCGCCTGACGGAACGCATTCGCGCCGTGTGGAACGAAACGGGCCGGCCGATCTTCGTATTCGCCTGCGCCTATTGCGGCAGGCTGTTCGACCTCTTCCTGCCGGAAATCGAGAAGCTGCCGCTGTACGCCCTCCTGTCCGAGGGGGATATCCCGCGCTTTGAGGCCCCGGAGCGCATGGCGGTTTTCGACCCCTGCGCCGCCCGCGGCGACGCGCGTATGCAGGCGGGCGTGCGGGCGATCGCCGAAAAAGCGGGCGTGCCCGCAAGCGAGTTGCCGGAAAAAAACCGCTGCTGCGGTTACGGCGGCCATATGCGAACGGCCAACCCCGCGCTCTACGAACAGATCGCGGAACACCGCGCGGCGGAGAGCGCGCTGCCCTACATCGTGTATTGCGCGAACTGCCGCGCGGTGTTCGCCGAGAGGGGCAAGACCTGCGTCCACATACTCGACCTCGCTTTCGGTCTGACCGCCCCCGCCAAGGAGCCGACCTTGCAGGAAAAGCGCGAAAACGCCCTCTCGATCAAGCGCGCCTTGGCCCCGCGGGGGGAAAGCGCCGCGCCCCCGCCGCGCGCGTGGGACGGGATCCGGCTCGTGCTACGCGAGGACCTCCTCGCCGAAATGGACCGGAAGCTGATTCTGACGGACGATCTGAAAGAGGCGATCCGGCGCGCGGAAAGCGCCGGGGAGATATTCATCGACGAAACGGACGGAATGCGCCAATGCTGTCTCGTGAAGCCGAATATCACCTACTGGGTGCGCTATAAGGCCGCGGAAGCCGGCGCATATGAGGTTTTCGACGCCTACAGTCACCGTATGCGCTTCGGCGGGGAGGTCTGAAATGCCTGCGGAAAAGACCGAAGCGCCGGCCGCGCGGGAATGGAAATGCGCGCGCTGCGATCGCGCGCTCGTGCCCAAGAAAACGGTGTTCAAATACCTCGAACGCTCGTTCACGCACGAGGTATTGTGCTGTCCGTCCTGCGGCAGGGTGTTCATCCCGCAGGAACTGGCGGAGGGGCGCATGGCGGAGGTCGAACACATGCTGGAGGACAAATGAACGGGCGCCGCGGCCCCGGGCCGCGCGGGCGCGGAAGCTTCGCGCTCAGTTGTCCCCCTGCCGCTCCC
>JAITKU010000248.1 GCA_031278255.1 Eubacteriales Family XIII. Incertae Sedis bacterium
AAAAGAACCGTCCCCCCGTGTTCCGATTGTGCACGGTTTCTCGAAACACCGCCCGAATGTGGCACAAAAGAACCGTCCCCCTGTGTTTATCAATCGTCTTGTTCGGCTTCGTAGTTGAGGACGGTTCCGCTTGCGGCGTCGATTTCATAGCTGTACTCGATATTCGCAACATGGAATTCCACTTCGTATTCAAGCCGTCCGTCGTCGTGATCGCGTTTGGCTCTGAGCCACCGAACCCCATCGGCGGCATAGCCCGCGTGCGCAAGCGCAATCTCCTTCGCTTTTGCCTCGCCGATGTCCTCGGAGCTTGCCGCGTCGGACGCCGTCCGCGATGGCGCGTGGTATTCCGCGTCTTGGTCCGCAGAGCGAATCTCGCCGGACGCCGCGTCTATGTCGTAGTCGTACTCGACATTGCCGCTGTAAAACGAAAGTTCATATTCTCGCCGCCCGTTATCGTAATCCGAGTGGACGCGGACAAAAACGACATCCGCTTCTTTTAATCCCGCGTGCGCAAGCGCGATTTCCTTCGCTTTTGCTTCGCCGATGTCCACGGAGCTTGCCGCGTCGGCGGGCCCGGCGGGCTGCGAGGCCGGCACCGCGACGACCGGTTCCGAAGCGCCCGTGCCCGACGCTTGGTCCCGCGTGTTTTCTCCCATCGTTTCCGTACCCGTCCGCGCGCAACCGGCAAGCGGAATCAGCGCGAGCATGAGCACGGTTGCCATAGCTTTTTTCATATCGTCATCCATCCTTTCCAATAAGCGGTTTTGCCTATGCTTTCTTATCACAGCGCATATTCTACTCGGCCAAGATGAATGGGAGATGAAAGACCGCGATTATTTTTTTCCGGGCAGCTTGAACGTAAAAACGCTGCCGACGCCGGGTTCGCTTTTTGCCGACACGCCGCCGCCGTGCGCTTCGGCGACGTATTTCACCATCGGAAGTCCGAGTCCGAACCCGTCGCCGCTTCTCGATTTGTCAACGCGGTAGAAGCGCCCCCATATCTTTTCAAGGTGTTCCGCCGCAATGCCGATGCCATCGTCCCTTACCTCCCCGACGACGGCATCCTTTTCGCCTCGCAGGGTGAAACGCGCCGTGCCGCCGGGCTTTCCGTATTTGATACCGTTTTCAAGGAGGTTCCACATCATGCTTATGAGGAGCGTTTCGTCGCCGGTTACCGTCAAGCCGTCCTCGATATCCGCGTGGACGGTTATGCCTCCGTCCTTCGCGATTTCGGCGGCCCGTTCCGCCACGCCGCGGGCCAATCCGCTTAAATCCACGGTTTCCATGCGGATGTCCGCGCCGCCTTTGTCGGCTCGCGCGAAAGACAGAAGTTGTGAGATAAGCGCCGACATCCAGCGCGCCTGTCCGAGAACGGTTTCCAACGCCGTCCGGTGTTCTTCCCCGGAATCGGCGTTGGACAGGGTATATTCGCATTGCGATATAATCACGCTCACGGGCGTTCTCAGTTCGTGCGAGGCATCGGCGGTAAATTGGCGTTCTTTTTCAAAAGCGTCCCGCAAGCGTTCGAGCATCCGGTCGAACGTCGCCGCCAGAGAGTGGATTTCATCTCCGCCGTCGCCGATGTCCGGCCTTTTGGACAGATCGCCGCCCGCCGCGATTTCCTCCGCCGTTTTGGCGATTTGCGTGACGGGCTTCAAAGCACCCCCGGCGACAAAATAAGCGCCGACCGCCCCGATTATGACGAGGAGCGGCAGTATCACCGCCGCCGGGCGCAGCAAAGCGGCAAAGGCCGCGTCGGCGCCGTCCGTCGGCAGCACACCGCGAACCCACAGCGCGCCGTAGCCCTCCTGCCGATACTCCATATCATAGACATAGTGGCTCCGGGGGCTTTCTCCGACCACGCGCATTTCCGCGTGAGAGAGCGGCAGCTCCGCCGGGGTCAGGCCGCCCGGCTGCCGGCCGTAGAGCAATTGACCCGCTCCGTTGTACACGGACAGCGATACGCCGTTTTCGTAATATTTGAGGGAGTCGTCAAAATCGAGGACGCCGTATTCATATTCAATGTCCGTCCGGCTCTCGGTGACTATTTCTATCAAATCGTTCTTCGTGGCGCTTACCGCCATATGCCGGCCTACGGAAAGCAGGGCAAACAGCGCGACGGTGACAACCGCAGTCACCGGCAGCGTGAACAGGATTGCGATTTTGATTTTAATCGACAGTTTCTTCATATGCCTTCCCGCAGGACGTAGCCCGCCCCGCGCACGGTGTGAATCAGTTTTGTTTCCTCCGTGTCCTCCAGCTTGCGGCGCAGGTTGCGGATGTATACGTCGATGATGTTGGATTCGCCCTCGTATTCGTAATTCCGGATATGGTTGCCGATGGTGTTCCGGGAAAGCACGATGCCTTTGTTCCGTATCATGTATTCAAGGATGGCAAACTCTCGCGAGGAAAGCTTGATTTCACGGCCGCCCCGCGTTACCCTGCGGGACGCGCAGTCCACGGTCAGGTCCGCCGCCGCAAACACGTCGCCGGCCGCGTTCGTCCCGCGCCGTATCAGGGCGCGGACGCGGGCCATCAGTTCGTCAAAGGCAAAAGGCTTGATGAGGTAGTCGTCGGCGCCCGCATCCAGCCCGCTCACACGGTCGCTTACGCTGTCACGCGCCGTCAGGAGCAGAACGGGTGTCTTGTCGTTCTTCGCCCGCATTGCTCGCAACACGTCAAGGCCGCTTAAGCCCGGCAACAGAATGTCGAGAATCAGCGCATCGTATTCGGCGCAGGCGATATAGTCCTGCGCGTCGTCGCCGCGCAAACAGGCGTCCACGCTGTAATTCTCCGATTTCAGTTTCTTCGCGATAAGCGCATTCAGATGAACATTGTCTTCAACGACGAGTATTCGCAAGGCCGCACCTCGTTACTGCCCGGATATTTCAATTCAAAACCACTCAAACGCCGCGATGGTTTTGTCGCGTGCACGGCGCCTCACAGCGGCCGGCGCGCGGGCGCGCCGGCCCGGCGCGGATAGGCGGGCGGCGTTTCCCCCGTTTTCTCCACCATCACGATCCTGCGCCGCAGGCCATGGGCCGCAAGCGAGGCCTC
>JAITKU010000254.1 GCA_031278255.1 Eubacteriales Family XIII. Incertae Sedis bacterium
CGAACCGGTTGCGCCGCAACCAATCCGAAACTTCCGATTTTTTTCTTTACCTCCGCCCAAAACGGTGGTTCTTTACGTTTGTTTTACAATTCCCCAAAACCCTTGACTTTTCAATTTTGGACGGAGCCAAAATTGAACCGCCGCCTTCCTGCAATTCCTCACTATCCCATCTTATCCCTCCGGGTTTTCGAGGTTACTCTATTAAAGAAAGAATAACGCAATATCGGTGTTTTTTCAAGTTGAATTTTA
Source organism: Eubacteriales Family XIII. Incertae Sedis bacterium (assembly GCA_031278255.1). Taxonomy (GTDB): domain Bacteria; phylum Bacillota; class Clostridia; order Peptostreptococcales; family Anaerovoracaceae; genus JAITLA01. The sequence continues at coordinate 250 of JAITKU010000254.1, forward strand.
AAAAACACCGATATTGCGTTATATTTGTGCGTTATATTCGTGCTTACGGTCGGCCGCGACGGGTTTTGTCACCGAACGGAACAAATGCCCGCCGCGCGAAGCGCCCCGCTCCGGCGCGATTCTTACGCGTTTGACAATGCAGAACCCCCGCGCGGGACGCGGGCCTACCGCGCCCACTCAAAACTGTCCGCGATGGCCTTGGCCGCGGCCGTTATATCGGCGGCGTTTTTGTCGTGGCGGTCCGTTTCCGTAATCAGCACGTATTTATAATCCCCGATTATATAGTACATCCTGTCCGTTCTGTCGATGCCCTCGTATTCGATGGTGAAAGTGTAGAGCGTAAGGCCCTTTTCGGTGGTTGTACCCTCGCCGAAGAGGAAGCCGGCGTCGGGATCGTTCGACACCTGTTTCAAAAGCTGCCGAAAGACGGCTTCGCGAAAGGCTTGGTGTTCGCTCTCCGCGTAGCGGTGCCGGATGCTCTCGACGGAGATACTGCTGACGGTCCTGCCGGGGCTTTGCCCCCTCTTCAGGTAATAATACCTGTCGTTTTGCGAGAGTTCCGCCGATTCGACCCAATCGGCCGTCGTGCTGTAGACGCCGAAAGATTTCATGTAGGAGAGCGCGTTTTCCTCCGTGTAGTCCTCGCTTGTCACGACCGTGACGGATTTTGCCGCCGCGTCCCATTGCACGCCGAAATGCAACAGCCGCCCCAGATCCCGCAGCTTGCAGTAGTTGTATCCGCCGATATTGTATGCGCGCAACGCGACGGGCGCGTTGTTCAACAGCAGCTTCAAATCCGCCGGCGCCGGCGATTTCGCCTCGCCGTTCCCCGCGGACATCTCCCCGCCGACAGGCGTGTAAGCCGCGCCGGTCCGCAGCGCGACCGTGCCGGCCGCCGCGTCCCATTGCACCTCAAACTGTTTCAGGCCGCCGCTTAGGGTATAGGCCACGTCGCGCAGCTTAAAATAGTTGTTTCCGTTGATATTGTACGCGTCAAAGGCTTTTGAAACGCCGTCCACAAAGATACTCGCCGTCGTGGGTACGGCTGTGTCAGCCGCGAAAGCCGCGGCCGGAAACAGTGAAAAAAGAACGGGTCCGGCTGCAAGCAGAACGCATTTCACGCCGAATTTCATACTACAACCTCAAAATCTCCGGGGACGAAACAAACCCGCGCCGACACGCACAAGGGACGCGCAAGGCCGCCGCGACGCGAAAGGAACGCCCGCGCGAAACGAGCGCCGCCGGAGTATCGCCCACGCGACAAGTCGCCTCGACCGGATACAGACGCCTGTATGGAAACCTGTGTTGATACCAGTATATACCGTTGCGCGCGCGCGCGCAAGTCATAAAATTTTGCGGACCGGATGCAAAGTCCCTTGCAAGCGCAAAATTTTTATGGTAGAATCAAGAAGCGTCCGGCGGGGAGCGATCGCCGCTTTCCCTTTTTCGGGGCGAGGCCGTATGATAACAAAAGCGGAGGTGTTTATGAAAATCGCATTGATGATACTGCTCGCGCTGGCGAGTTTGGTGCTGATCGGCAGCATATTGCTTCAATCGGGCAACAGCGCGGGGCTCTCCGGCGCGATCGGAGGCGGCGCGGAGCAGTTGTTCGGCAAGAAGAAGAGTCGGGGCTACGAGGCCATATTGAACCGAATCACCACGGTCGGCGCCGTCGTATTCATCGCGGCTTCCTTGGCGCTGGTGGCCTTGGACCGCTGAAGCCATAGCCCGCGGCGCCGTTTGCGCCGCAGGCCGCCGCGCGTCCGCGATCAGTGCGGCTTCTTCGACACGCGCGTTGATCTTGCGGGCGCCGGATTCGGAGCCTTGCCGGCCGTAAAGTTCGCTCGCCTTTCCTCCGCGTACAGCGGCAAAGCGTCTACGGGATTCCCGTCCGGCGCCTCCGGCATACCGGCGGCCCGCTCTTTGAGCCGGCGGGAGAGGGCCTTGTTCCCAAGCCGCTCGAAGAGCCGCGCAAGGTTTTCCGTCGTCTGTTTCGATTTGTAGCCGCAGACGCGCAGACGCATGAAGCAATGCAGCGCCATGGCGTCCATGTTCTTCTTTTCGTATATCTTCGCCGCCTGTTCCAGCGCGATCATATGCGTGATGTGATCGGCGATCTTATCGTCGGACTCTATCGCCGCCTCGAAATCATCCTGCGTGAACGAAGCGAATCGCTGCCTGTCACGTCTCTTGAAATCATCGAAAGCCAAGCCCGTCCTGCGCAGATCGTCTATATCGACGTATTCATCGTAAATCGCTATCTGCCGATCGTACAGGGTCCGAGCCTCCGCCGCAACCCGTTCGTTATTGCAATGCGTGAGGGCCTGCAGATGGTTCAGCAGGTTCTGATCCACCCTGTAGGCGCCAAGCTGATTCTTCACGCGGAGCAGCGCGTTTTCAAATTCGCCGGTCCGCATCAGCGCGACCATCAGAATCTCCTTCGACGCGGCGTGTTCCTCATCCATTCCGTGGTAATACTCCGAACGCAGCACCTTTGAAAACAAATCGTTTTCGACGAAATACTTGCCCTCCGCCATAAAGCATATCCCGGGCGCCCGCGAGAACAGTTCCAGAAAGACGGAAGCCCTTTCCACCCCCGCGAGAAAGGCGATGTTCTTGTAATAGCTGTGCAGGACGTTCGGTATGTACAGCGCGGCCAAAGACACCTGCTCGCCCGCGCTGTAGGCCTCCATGATCGCGCGGCCGCCGACGGTGAGTTCCTCCTTGTAACGCTCGTAGAGCGCCATATCGTCCGAGCAAAATACAGCGAAGAAGATCATGTCCGGGATCAGATTCGGATCGCCGCTGTCCTCCTCGATGGACAGGGCGCGTTCGACGGCCTCCTCATAATTGCCGTTTAGGATCAACATCTGCAGGAAATGCTTCTTTGCCGCGATGCCGAGTTTGATCTGCCGCATGACATAATAGGAAAAGATCGTTTGGAAGCCGTCATGCTGCAGACCCTCCGCGAGGGCGTGCGCCTTGACGGGCACGCTGTAATCGAAGAGGCTGTTGATGAAGAGGATGATCTCCGATTCCGGCTGACCCTTTATGCAGGAAAACAGTATGGCGAAAGTCTTTTCATCGAATACATCCGTGATTTTTATGCGCGTCACGCAGTATTCAAAGGCTTTCGCGAGTCTGCCGCGCGCCCATTCGATATTGGCGGCCCTGGAGCAGAGGTAACAAAAGGTGCGGATCGATTCGCTGTTCTGCCTTTGGGATTTCGCGTCAAATCCCGGTATGAGTTTATCGACGCTCGCCAAAAACAGATCGTCTTTCATATCGAAGCTCGCCTGATACAGAGGCTCGATAATATCCGTGCCGCCGAAATCGGGCAGCAGCTTCCGCATGAGGCCCACGAGGTTTTCCCGGATATCCCTGCGGCTGATCTCGTATCGTTTGACGACGGCCACGCGAATGCCGAGGAAAAAATACGTGGAGGCGAGCGAGAAAAAGGTCAGCATTTCTTGAACCCGCCGGGGCTGCCTGTGCAGGGACAGAAAGTATTTCAGCGCGGCGTCAAAGTCGTTCACGAACATGTTTTCGCGCATGAGATAAAACTCGGTGAGGGGGCGGCGCGCGCCATGCTCCTCGATCTCCCGTTCGGCGGCTATTTTCAGCATATCCAAATTCCGCTTGGCCTTTTGCGGCAG
>JAITKU010000256.1 GCA_031278255.1 Eubacteriales Family XIII. Incertae Sedis bacterium
CAACCCGGGCGGGGAGGAACTCAGGCATTCCGTCGCGCCCGCGGATTTTGAATACCTCGCGGAGGCGGGCCGATACTGGGAGGGCCGATGGCTCGGCGCGTCCGCGGACGCGTGGAAGCCCGAAGCCTACGACGAACTTGCCCGCCTGAACGTGAGCAGCTACGCGGACTTCGGCATAGGGCTCGCCATGCTCTCCCCGGGGCATCTCGTCGCGGGTTATAAGAAGATCATCCACACGGGTTACGCGGCGATAAGGAAGCAGGCGCAGGACTGGATCGACGCGCATTGGAACGACCTGATGGGCGAGGATTTGGAGAAATACCTGTTTTACCGGTCCGCGGTCATCGCGTGCGACGCCGCGATCCTGCTCGTGAAGCGCTACGCCGAGGCCTGCGCCGCCAAGGCCGCCGCCTGCGCGGACGCGAAGCGGAAAGCGGAACTCGAACAGATGGCCGACGGACTCCTGTGGCTTTCGGAAAATCCCGCGCGCGACTTTTGGGAAGCCTGTCAAGCTATCATGCTGTATCAGGTGTTCATCGTGAACTTCGAGGCCATCCCCTCCCCCTCGTTCGGGCGTTTCGATCAATACGTTTGGCCTTTCCTCGAAAAGGACCTCGCGGCGGGCACGCTTACGCAGGACGAGGCGCAGGAGATCGTGGACGCTTTCTTCCTGAAAGCCAACTGCTATTACGAGGGCGCGGCGGGAAAGCTGACCGACACGACGGGAATCGGCAACACCTATCAGCATACGACGATCGGCGGGGTGGACCCCGAAACGGGCGCGGACGCGAGCAATCCCGTCACCTATATGGTACTGGAAACGGTGGGACGCCTCAAGCTGCACGATCCGACCATCTCCCTGCGGATCAACAAGGATACGCCCGACAGACTGTGGGAATGCGCGCTCGCGACCTCAAAGGCGGTGGGCGGCCTCCCGCTCTTCCAAAACGACGAGATCATCATCCCGAGCCTCGTTTCGGAACTCGGATTTGAATTGAAAGACGCGCGCGACTACGGGCTGATCGGCTGTCAGGAGATCGTCGGCTGCGGCACGGATTACCCCGCGCCGAACGGTTCCAATCCGCCCCACGCAAGCCTTTGGTGGGGTTCCGTGTTCAACATGGCCGTCAACGACGGTATCAATCCGCTGAACGGGGAACAGGCAAAGCTCCGGACGGGTTTCCTGTACGATATGCGATCCATAGAGGAGGTGCGGGAAGCCGTAACGAAGATGGGCCGCTACATATTCAAGCTCTTCATCACGATCAACAACTATACCGAGTACATCGTGCAGCGCGCCATGCCGGAAGCGCCCCTGTCCATCTCCATCGAGGGTTGCATGGAAAAGGGCAGGGACGTGATCAACGGCGGGGCGAAATACAATTCCTACGGGGGCACGGCGACCGGACTCGCGACGCTCGCGGATTCGCTGACCACAATCAAATACATGGTCTTTGACAAAAAACGCTGCACGGCAAGGGAACTCTACGACGCTTTCATCGCGAACTGGGAGGGCCACGAGGTCCTGCGGCAACGCATTCTGTCCGAGGTCCCGCATTTCGGCAACGGAGACCCCTACGCCGATACAGAGATGAAGTTCGTCTGCGACCTCTACTACGAACTCTGCCGCGAATGCCGCAGTATGCGCTGCAAGGTCTACAAATCGGGGCTGTACGGCGCCTCCGATCACATCGCGCAGGGCAAGATCACCTGGGCCACGCCCGACGGCCGCCGATTCGGAGAACCCCTCGCGGACGCCGCCTCCCCGGCGCAGGGCCGGGACAAATGCGGACCCATCACCGTATTCAACTCGGCTGTCTGCTACGACCATCGGCACTACATGGGCGGCATCGCGCTCAACCTGCGCATGCATCCCTCGGTGCTGAGCAACGACGGGGGTGTGGCAAAGCTTCGCGACGCCACAAAGATATACTTTAAGAGCGGGGGTCTGGAGGTTCAGTACAACGTAGTCAACACCGAAACATTGCGAAAGGCGCAGGAAAATCCCGAAGAATACCGTGATCTCGTGGTGCGGATCGCGGGCTACAGCGCCTACTTCATCGAACTCGGACGCGATCTGCAAAACGACATCATAGCGAGAAACGAGAACACCCTGTAAACGCGGACCGAGACAAGCTGACCGTACAAGGAGGAGTGATATGGGTTCCAAGTATAAACACCTGTTCAGCCCGATCCGCATACGCGGCATCGATTTCAAAAACCGCATCACGCTCGCGCCGCCGTCGCCGAACCACGCCTCGCCGGACGGACTCGTGACGCATGAATTCGTGGATTGGTTCCGCATGTTCGCGCGGGGCGGGACCTCCGTACTCTACGTCGGAAACTCTTCCATAGACATCAGGGAATGCAAGGACGAGGAATGCCAACTCGATCTGAGCAGCGACCGGGCCGTACTCCCGCTCTCGTGGTACGCGGAGATGGCGGCGGCCTACGACTGCCACGCCTCGCTCGAAATCAACCACAACGGCAAGGACACGGCCTTTGAGACGGTGGGACACGCGCCGTACAGCGCTTCTTCCATCATCACGTCGTCGGAGCGCACACGCGCCGCGCGGCTCGGGAGGGATCCGATCCCCTCTATCGAGATGAGCCTTGAAAAAATCGCCGAAACCGTTGAAAAATACGCAATGGCGGCCCTGCGCATGAAACGGGCGGGCATGGATATCTGCCTCGTCCACGGCGGGCACGGCAATCTCATTTCGCAGTTTACAAGCCCGCTCTACAACTTCAGACAGGACGAATACGGCGGCAGTACGGAGAGGCGCGCGCGCTTCGCCGTGGAAGTGGTCGAGGCGATCCGCAAAAAATGCGGCGAGGACTTTGTTATCGAGTACCGTATCTCGGCCGACGAGATCGCAGAGGAGGGCATGCACTTCGACGAGACCCTAAGGCTGATAGCCCTGCTCGCGGACAAGATAGACATCCTCCACGTGTCCGCCGGCATCCACAGCGACTTCAACATGAAGTATTACCGCAACTGGTGCCAGAACTATATGATGCCGCACGGCTTCAACGTACACTACGCCCGCGATATAAAGGCGCGCTTTCCGAATCTGCTCGTGAACACGGTGGGTTCCATTACGGACCTCGATCTGGCGGAGGAGATACTCGCAAACGGCCACGCGGATTTTGTCGCCATGTGCCGCCCGCTTATGGCGGACCCGGACATGCCCCGCAAATACGCCGCGAACAAGCCCGAGGACAGGCGTCCCTGCCTCAGATGCGACGCCTGCGCAAAGCGTCTCGGCGGCGGCGGCATGAGCGACCCGCGCGTGATCAACTGCGCCGTCAATCCCATATCCGGCCTGACCTCCAAGCTCAAGGACGGCACGGTGCCAAAGGCCGGCGTCCGGAAAAAGGTGGCGGTCGTGGGCGGCGGTCCCGGCGGCGTGTACGCCATGATGGCGCTCTGCGACAGGGGCCACGATGTCACGCTGTACGAGAAATCGGGAGAACTCGGCGGGAATCTGATCGGCGCGGCCGCGCCCCCCTTTAAGTCCGACTGCAGGGACTATCTGGCCTGGTTCAGACGCGAGGCGGCCAAGTACAAGGCGCGGCTGCTGCTGAATACGGAGGCGACGAAAGAACTGCTCGACCGGGAAAACTACGACGCCCTGATCCTCGCCGTCGGCGCGGACCCGATCCGTCCTAAGCTGCCGGGCGCGGACAAGCCGCACGTATGCTGGGCGCCCGAGGCCGAAACGGGCGGCTTGTCCGTGGGAGAAAGGATCGCGATCATAGGCGCGGGCTCCGTGGGCGTGGAGGCGGCGCTCGATTTCGCGGAACGGGGAAAGACGGTCGCGCTCGTCGAACTCGCCGACGAGGACGCGGCGCTCGTGAACCTCTTCAAGGGCGCCGGCACGAGCGCGCCCGAACTGAAAACCCTGCTCGACGAGAACGCGAACATCCGGCAGTATTACGGCGCGCGCCTGAAAGAGATACGCGACGATACGATCCTCTGCCGGAACGCCGCGGGGGAGGAAATCGAAATCGAGGCGGACAGCGTGCTGCTCGCGATGGGTATGCGCCCGCGTTACGAACTCGTGGAGGAACTGCGGCATTGCGCCCCCGAAACGGAGGTGTTCGTCGTCGGCGACGCCAAGGTCGCGGGCAATATCTCAGGCGCGACGAACGCCGGCTTCCAAGCCGCGCTGCATATCTAGCGCGCGGCCCGCGGGCCGCGCGCGAAACGCCGCGAACGCAAAGACCGCGAACCGGCCCCGCGCGGAGCGCGGGCCGGTTCGCGGTCTTTGTTGCGGGGAGACGCGGACAGGCCGCGCGTTCACGCGCGGCGCCTTTGCCCGGAGCGTGTTTGAACAGCGCCTAATACAGGTTCGCGAATATCTCACGAAGCTCGCCGTCCTCCAAAAATACATAGTTGTTTACGAGCAAGCGCTGCTGGTTTTCCACGGTGGACTGCGTGAAAGCGTCGATCTGCGCCTCCGTCATGCCGTATTCCCGCAGGGGCTTCTTCGCGATCAGCTTGTTCAAAAAGGTCTCCAGCGCGCCGTATACGTCGCCCTCCCGGTCAACGCCGAGGATTTCCGCGAATATGCGCGTCAGCGAAGCGATCTTGCCGG
>JAITKU010000192.1 GCA_031278255.1 Eubacteriales Family XIII. Incertae Sedis bacterium
ATGTAACCGCGAATCTGGATGTTGCCAAGGGTTTACTTTCATGCTATGATTTGACGGTTGATTGCGTCGCGGGCGGCGTGGAGGCTCTCACGGCGGTTCGGCGCGCAAAGTCCCCCTACGATCTGATCTTCATGGATCATATGATGCCGGACATGGACGGCCTGGAAGCGGCGCGCGCCATACGCGAGGAGGCGGGCGGCGTCTACGCAAAGACGCCCATCATCATGCTGACGGCCAACGCCGTCGCGGGTCGCAGGGAGATGTTTCTGTGCAGCGGCGCGGACGATTTCCTCGAAAAACCGATCAGCGTCGTGAAGCTGGAGAATATGCTCAAGAAATGGATTCCCAAGGAGAAGCAGTTGGACGCAGACCGCTCCCGCGCGACGCCTCGCGAAGGGTCTGCGGCGGCGGAACTCCCCGCCGTGCGGGGGCTGGACATCGACTGCGGTCTGACCAACTCCGGCGGTTCCGCCGTACTCTATCGGAACGTATTGACATCTTTTTGCCGCGATGCGGATGAAAAGGCGGCGCGGATAGAGAGCAGCGCGAACGAGAGGGATTTTGCGCTGTACACCACCTTGGTACACGGGATTCGGGGAGCGGCCGCGGCCATAGGCGCAAACGCCGTCGCTTCCCTCGCGGAGGAGGCGGAAAAAGCGGGCGTGAACGCGGACGCGGATGCGATCGACGAGCGGACGGCATTCTTCCTCGCGGAATTGCGGGCCTTGTCCCGCGGTATCCGCACCGCGTCGGAGCGTTTTGCGGCGGGCCGGCCGGCCGGAGCGGGAAGCGCCTCCCTGCATATAGCGGACTTGAAAAAGGCTCTGCTCGACATGGATATCCAATCGGTCAACGCGCTGCTCGCGGAATACGCGGCCCTGCCGCTCGACGCGGACACGAGGGAACGCGTTCTGGCGATAGAGCAGCGTATCTTGATGTTTGAATACGACGCGGCGACAAAGGCGATAGACGCCCTGCTTTCGGAGGATGGAGAACTTCCCGCGCCGCTTATGCGGTAGCCTTTGCGCAATGACAAAAGAATCGTTGTCTTGTGATGCTTGTGTGGCGACCGGAGGTTGCAATGGCGGCAAATACAAAGATGCCAAGCTCCGATTTCGGCTATGGCTTCAAAGCTAGGATTCTCATCCCCGCCGTGTACGCGGTGGGGACCTTGATTATCCTGTGCCATGTACTCAACGTTCACAACGGCACGATGCACGGAAGCACGCCTTTTTTTACGGACCTGACGGCGTCTGCGGCCTATGTGCGCGACGGTTTTGACGCGGGGGAGATCGACGCCTTGCCCGACCTTTCCGAGGGGATATGGCGGGAATTTTCGCGTTCCGACGCGAGTGCGCCCCTGCGCATTCGGGATTTCGGTCTCTCGGCCGGCCCTGCGCGGCGCTTTCTTTCTCCCTTTGGCGGCGCGGCGCGGGAGTACACGATTCTGATCCCCGCGGAGACGGACGCGGAGAAGCTGGCTTTTCTCATGGCCGACGCCTCCCGCGTTCCGGGCATCAACTTGGCCGGCATAGGCGAAAACTGGGCGGTGTATCTGAACGGACATCTGTTGCGCGCGGAGCTTTATTTGGATGCGGACGGCCGGATTCAGAGCGGCCGGGTCCGGCGTGACGTTTTTTTTCCGATAGACGGAACGCTGTTCAGGGAGGGTACGAACATCCTCGCTTTTCGGATCGTCGGCGATCCCGGCAGCGCCTCGACGGGTTTGTTTAACAGGGGGGCGTATTACCTCGAGAATTACGAGGATATCGAGAGGCTGCACGACAATGTGTTGCTGATCATGCTGTGCGGGATCTATTTCTTCATGGGCCTGTATCATCTCGTACTCTTTCTCGGTTCCAAAATGGATCTTTCTTATCTGTACTATCTCATTTTTTCGATCTTGATGAGCTTCTACTTATTTGCGCGGAGCCGCTATATCTACGATTTTATTCCGAACAGTTACCTCTCCTTGCGCCTTGAATACGCGGCCCTGCTCGTAATGACGCCCTTTGTCGGCCTGTTCATCGAATCGATCACGGCGCGAAAAAGATTGGACCGCGTCAGCCGTGTCTATAGCGTGTTCGTCCTCGTACTGCTGTTCACGATGTTCGCGTTCTCGCCGCAGTATGCGGACGACGCCCTGCTCCTCGGCATCGTCTGCGCGATGGCATACATAATCCACCTCGTGTTCTTTGTCGTATTGCGCGCTTTCCTGAACGAACAGCGCCGGATATGGCGTCTGTCCGTGAGGCGGGGGATCGTGCGTTCGTTTGCGGGAAGCTGTCTGCTCGCCTTGCTCGAAACGACGCACGGCAACACCCTGACGGCTTCGTTCTACATGCTGGTCTGCGCCGTTTTTGACGCGATCGACGTTGCGTTTTTCCATTTCAATTACGGTCTTTTTCGCTACGGTTTTTTTGCTTTTGCCGTAATCAGCGCCTGCGGCCTGTCGGAGAGGTTCAGCCGCTTGCTGTCGCGTCTTGACGAGTCGAACGCCGCGCTGGACGAGATGAATGCGACGCTGGAAGAGGCGGTGCGCGCGCGGACGCGGGAACTTGAGATACAAACGCGCATGGCCGAGGAAGCTTCGGAGGCGGCGCAGACGGCGTCGAAGGCCAAGAGTGAATTTCTCGCGCACATGAGCCACGAGATACGAACGCCCATGAACGCCATACTGGGTATGCTGGAATTGATCCTGCGCAAGGACCTGCCGCCCGACGTGCGCGAGGATACGCTGCTCGTGCGGCACTCCGGCGCGAACCTCCTGTCCATCATCAACGACATTTTGGATTTTTCAAAGATCGAATCCGGCAAGTCGGAGATCATTCCGGATCGCTACGGCTTGGCTTCGCTCATCAACGACGCCGTCAGCATCATCCGCATCCGCCTCTTGGAAAAGCCGCTGTGCTTCATCACGAACATAAACAGCAAGCTGCCCTCCGTGCTGATCGGCGACGAGGCGCGTCTGCGGCAAATCCTCCTGAACCTCTTGACCAACGCGCTGAAGTACACGCAGGAGGGCTATTTCTCCCTCACCGTGGACGGGGAGGAGACGGACGACGGGAAGTTGCTCCTGAAATTCGAGGTCTCCGATACGGGCATCGGCATCAAGGAAGAGGAATCGGATAAGCTCTTCGGCGATTTCACGCGCCTTGACATCGTAAAGAACAGAAGCACCGAGGGTTCGGGTCTGGGGCTGGCCATCACCCAAAACCTCTGCGCCGCCATGAACGGCGCCATCTCTGTCACCAGCGAGTACGGCGCGGGGAGTACCTTTGTCGTGAAGGTGCCGCAGGAGATATCGGACCCGTTGCCCCTGGCCTCCGTTGAGTCGCCGTGGACCAAACGGGTACTCATATATGAGGACAGGGCTTTCTGCGCGGAGTCCATCGCGCGTTCCCTTAAGAGTCTGGATGTGTGGTGTACGCAGGTTTCCGATCATGTGGAATTTCTGAACGCCGTCCGAAACGGGCCTTACAGTCATATCTTCGTTTCCTCGCGCTTGCTCGAGGACGCCCTGCATATCTTGGAAAAGCTCAGAGAACCGCGGCCTGTGCCGGTGCTGCTTGCGGCGCCGGGCGAAACGGATTTCCATACCGGCGTCAAGGTGCTGGATACGCCCGTATACGCCCTGTCGATCGCGAATTTGCTGAACGATCTCGAAATATACGGGTCCTACCATGACGGCGAGGGGGCGGGCGGCGGTTTTTATCCGCGGTTTGCCGCGCCCACGGCCCGCGTGCTGGTCGTGGACGATATCAGCACAAATCTCAAGGTGATCAAGGGTCTGCTGTCGCCCTACGAGATCGAAACGGACATCTGCCTGAGCGGGCGGGAGGCGATCGCGCTCGCGCAGACGAATCGCTACGACTTGGTTTTCATGGACCACATGATGCCGGACATGGACGGCGTGGCGACGACCGCCGCGATACGCGATATTGATCGGCAAGACGCCTATTACAGGGATTTGCCGATCATCGCGCTGACCGCGAACGCGGTTGTCGGACAGCGCGAAATCTTCTTGCGCAGCGGCATGAACGACTTCCTCGCGAAGCCCATAGAACTGCAGAAGCTGGGGTCCATGCTGAAAAAGTGGCTCCCGAGGGACAAGCAGAAAGAGAGGCCGGCGACCGAGCGCGCGCCCGGGGACGACGAGGACGCGAAGAATCTCGGCATACCCGGCGTGTCCGTCGAAAACGGTCTGCGCAATCTGGGCGGTTCCATCGTCATGTACACGGATATCCTGGAGGATTTCTGCCGGGACGCGGAGGAGCGGGCGGGACAGATCGAGGAGAACGCGAGATCGGAAGAGCACACGTCTG
>JAITKU010000288.1 GCA_031278255.1 Eubacteriales Family XIII. Incertae Sedis bacterium
CGGTATCCGCCGCGCCGAGGCGTTCCGTCAAGCCCGCGAGGTCAAAGGGAATCACCCAATTCTTGGAGCTTCGCGGCGGCATCGCCGAGTTCGTACTTGATCGGTTCCAGTTCTACCACGTCCTTGTCACTTCCTTTCACTCCGGTTTTTTAATATTCTCTGTCCGATGATTTTGTATATTTCCGTCTTGTCCCGCTTGCCTATGCCCCATATTTCCATTATCTCTATCTCGTTTTTTACGATTCTGTAAACGATCCTGTAAGCTTTCCTTGCGACGTATATTTTATAATATCCGCCCAAATCCGTATTGTTTTTATTCCCCAAGGCTTCGCCGATGAACGGATTTTCTTTTAATGCGTCAATCCTCCCGGTGACTTGTTTTTTTATGTTTCCGTCAAGGGATGCATAATCCTCGGCGGCTTCGGGAATGAATTGAACGACGCCGTCCAATCCCCCGCCTATAATATATATATTTTACTGCGGTGTCAATGGGATTCGCCAAAGCGGACGCGCCGCGGCGATCCATGGTCTTGCCTTTCCACGCGAATCATTACTTCTTCAATTCGCGCCGCAACAGTTCTTGTACTTCTTTCCGCTGCCGCAGGGGCAGGGGTCGTTGCGCTGCACCTTGGGTCCCTCGCGCCTTACGGTCTCCTGCTTGCGCGCGCGCGGAGGAACCTTGGCCCCGCTCGGCAGGGGGCGGCCCTCCGCGTCGGCGGCGGCCTGCGGCCGCGCCGCGCCGTTCGCGTAGTCCTCTTTCCGGCTCGTCCCCACCGCTATGACCTGCCGCCGCTCCGCGTTCGTCTGTATCGTGACGTTGTAGCAGTAGCGGACCGTATCCTCGCGGATGGAACTGACCATGAGTTCAAACATATCGAAACCCTCGGCCGCGTAGGCTTTTGCGGGGTCCTGCTGTCCGAGGGCGCGCAGACCGATACCGTGTCGCAACTGGTCCATCGCGTCGATGTGATCCATCCACTTCGTGTCCACGACGCGCAGCAGGATCATGCGTTCCAAGTCGCGCATACGCTCGGCGCCGATCTCCGTTTCCTTTTCCTCGTAGAGCCGTTCGAGCTGCGCAAGCACGTCCTCCCGCAGATTTTCCGGCGTCAAAAGACGCAGCGTGTCCGCGTCGTGGGTGGGGGGAACAAAGCGCGCGCTGATCCTGCGCATCGCGTTCCAAAGGCTCTCGTAGTCCCATTCCTCCGCGTATTTGGAACCGACCGTCGCGCTCGCCGCGGCTTCATCGACGAGTTCTCCCGCCATCGACAGGATGTGTTCGCGCAGGTCCTCGCCGTTCAGCACCTTGCGCCGCTCGCTGTATATGACCTCGCGCTGCTTGTTCATCACATTATCGTACTGCAGGACGTATTTGCGGACGGAAAAGTTCCTGCCCTCCACGCGTTTCTGCGCGTTTTCGATGGATTTTGTGAGCATTCCGGCCTCGATGGGCTCATCCTCGCGCACGCCGAGCCGTTCGACGATGCCCTGCATGCGTTCGCCGCCGAAGAGCCGCATCAGATCGTCCTCCATGGAGATGAAGAACTGCGTGGAGCCGGGGTCTCCCTGGCGTCCCGCGCGTCCGCGCAGCTGGTTGTCTATGCGGCGGGACTCGTGGCGTTCGGTGCCGATGATATGCAGGCCCTTGCGTTCCAGCACCTCCTGTTGCTCGCGCGCGCGTTCCTCCTTGAAGCGCGCGTACAGGACTTTGTACTCGTCCCGCGCCTTTTGCAGCGTGGGATCGGTCAGCGGGATCACGCCGGAGGCGTAGGAGATCGTCTGCTCGTCGTACTGCTTGTTCCTGCGCAGTTCCCGCTTGGCTTCAAAATCGGGATTGCCGCCGAGGATGATGTCCGTGCCGCGGCCGGCCATGTTCGTCGCGATGGTGACGGAACCGAGGCGCCCGGCCTCGGATACGATCTCCGCTTCTTTCTCGTGATGTTTCGCGTTCAGGATGTTGTATTTGACGCCGCGCTTGTCGAGCATCCTGCCGATCAGTTCGGATTTTTCTATGGAGATCGTGCCGACGAGGACCGGCTGCCCGCTTTCGTTGCACTCGATGATCCGATCGACGATCGCCGTGAATTTGCCTTTCTCCGTGGCGTAGATCGAATCCTGCATATCCGCCCTTATAACGGTCTTGTTTGTGGGTATCTCGACAACATCCATATTGTAGATGTCGCGAAATTCCTCCTCCTCCGTCTTGGCCGTACCCGTCATGCCGGACAGCTTTTGATACATTCTGAAATAGTTTTGTATCGTGATGGTCGCGAGCGTCTTGGACTCCTGCCGCACGTGCAGGCCCTCTTTCGCCTCGATCGCCTGATGCAGTCCGTCGCTGTAGCGTCTGCCGAACATGAGTCGGCCCGTGAATTCATCGACGATTACGATTTCCCCGTCCTTTTCGATGTAATCAACATCCTTTTGCATCAGATTGCGCGCTTTCAGCGCCTGAATGATATGGTGGTTGATCTCCATGTTTTCGGGGTCGGAGAGGTTTTCGACGCCGAATTCCTTTTCGGCCTGCGCGACGCCCGCGTCGGTCAGGGAGATCGTCTTGTCTTTCTCGCTCATCGTGAAGTCGTCCTCGTTCCGCAGCCGCTTGACAAACCGGTCCGCCCTGCCGTAAAGTTCCGTGGACTTGTCGCCCTGTCCGGATATGATCAGGGGCGTTCGCGCCTCGTCGATCAAAATGCTGTCAACCTCATCGACGATGGCGAAATTCAGCTTGGTCTGCGTCAGGGCTTCCTTGTCAACCACCATGTTGTCACGCAGGTAGTCGAAGCCGAATTCGTTGTTTGTGCCGTAGGTGATATCCGCCCTGTACGCGGCTTTTCTGGCCTCGCTGCTGATACCGTGGACCACGCAGCCGACGCTCAGACCGAGGAAGGTGTAGAGTTTGCCCATCCATTCCATGTCGCGCTTGGCCAGATAGTCGTTGACCGTGACGACGTGGACGCCCTCGCCCGGCAGGGCGTTCAGATAGGCCGCGAGCGTCGCGACGAGCGTCTTGCCCTCGCCCGTTTTCATCTCGGCGATACGGCCCTGATGCAACACGACGCCGCCGATGATCTGCACGTAGAAATGCTTCATGCCCAAGCTGCGCCAAGCGGCCTCACGGCAGACGGCAAAGGCCTCGGGCAGGATATCGTCCAAGCTCTCGCCGCCCGCGAGTCTTTCCCGAAACGCCGCGGTTTTCGCGCGGAGTTCGTCGTCTGTCAGGGCCTCGCACTCCGCTTCGCGGGCCGCCACGAGATCGGCGATCTTCTCAAGCTTCTTGACTTCCTTTGCGTTCAGATCGCCGAATATTTTTTCCATCCATCCCATATTTTACTCCTTTGTAAAGGCTTCGCATATCGCCCGGATCGCGTTCGCCGCGGATAAGCGCCGGACCGCGCAGGCTCGCGTTCTGTGACGCCGCCTTGTGTTATTTTATCAAAAAATCCCGCCCCGGTCAATAAATACAATTTGTCGGCGTCGAGATTCGGGCGGGAGGCCGCTCGATTTATTGGAAATTTGTATATATTTTGGGTTTAATTTCATTTTTCAAAACGCGAATCCCTGCCCGCATCCGCGCATATCGGTAATTTTTTAATCAGTTTTTGTACTTTTTTGTCGGTTTTTAAAAATCGCTATGCAAATTGCCGTAATAAGCATATAATGTTTACAGTTTCTCTTCAATTTTGGCTCCGTTCAAATTTTGAGCGCGGGAAGCACCCAAATTGTTGAACGAATGTGGTGCGGGAGGATTTGCAATGCTTGTCAGCGCGTTGACGGATCGTTTGCGGCAATTGCCGGTGAACCAAGCGGACGCCATCGACGTGGGCTTTCTCACCTACGAGCGGGAAGTGCGCGCCATGTGCGAAATGAACAGCTGCGGACGTTACGGGCGCTCTTGGAACTGCCCGCCGCAGGTCGGAAGCATTGAGGCCTTGGAGGCGAAATGCGGTGCCTATCGAAACGGTATCCTCCTAAACACCGTAAACGCGCTCGAGGACTCTTTCGATTTCGAGGGCATGATGGCGGCGGGCGTGGCGCTTCACAACATACTTGTGGAAGTGAACGGCATAGCGGCGCGCGAATTTCGCTTGGACGCGTATCTGTTGCTGGGCGCGGGCTCGTGCAGCGCTTGCAAAACCTGCGCGCATCCCGAACCCTGCCGTCACCCCGAAGAACGCTTCATCCCCATTGAAGCCTGCGGCGTCAACGTCGTAAGTTTGGCCAAAAATACAGGTTTTCGCTACAACAACGGACCCAACACGGTCACTTTTTTCGGCCTGTTGCTTTTTTGATCCCTTTGTTCTCCCGCGCCCCTGCCCGGGGTCTCGCGAACGCGCGGCCCGAAAAGAACCGGCAAAGCGGACGCAGTTGCGCGTGCGTTCCCGCGCCGGCTGTGCAAAACGGCAGTCCCCCCTCCGTTCAATTTTGGCTCCGTCCAAAATTGAAGCGCCAAAGGCGCACTTCAATTGTTGAACGGATGTTTTGAGGGGACAAGGGCTTCGCCCGCCGCCCCTCAAAACATAGGCGTCAG
>JAITKU010000001.1 GCA_031278255.1 Eubacteriales Family XIII. Incertae Sedis bacterium
TTTTGAGGGGCGGCGGGCAAAGCCCTTGTCCCCTCAAAACATCCGTTCAACAATTGAAGTGCGCCTTTGGCGCTTCAATTTTGGACGGAGCCAAAATTGAACGACGCCGCCCAATCCCCTGCCTTTAGGCGTGGGGACCACCGCTTCAATTGCCCATGTCAAACTGCGTGTACACGCGCCACAAAACCGTCGCGGTCTCCGCGCGCGTGGCCGGTCTCATGGGTTCCAAAAGTCCCGTATCCGAACCCGTCACGATGCCTTTTTCGACGAAAGCGGACAGGGGCGCAAACGCGTGGGTCGCGACCTGCGCGCGATCCGAAAAGCCGTCCAAGACAAAGGGAGCGACGCTCGCATCCAGCTTCCCCATCAGCACGAGCGCGCGGTAGGTCATCGCGAACATATCCTGCCGCGTCAGCGGCGCGTCGGGATCAAACATGCCGGATCCGATGCCCGTAACGATGCCGGCCCGCTTCGCGGAGGCAAGGGCCTTGTAATAGTAGGCGTCCGGCGCGACATCCGCGAAGTTGTCCGCGGTGTCCCGCTCCGTGTACAAGGCGAACATATTCATGAGCATCAGGATGAAATCCGCGCGTTTGATATTGTTGTCGGGCAGGAAAGTCCCGTCGGGGTAGCCGTTCACGCCGCCGAGATTTGAAACGGCCGCGATATATTCTCTTGCCCAGTGATCGGCGGTGTCGGAAAAGATCGCGCCCGCGCCCGGTTCGATTGCCGCGCCGTCTTGCCCCGCCGCGTCCGGTTGCGCGTCCGCGTTGCCGCTCACGCCCGCGTCATTGCGTTCCTTGATCAGGGTATAGAGCGCGGGATTGTCCATGAAAGACTTGTAGGCGTACATGATATAGCCGCTCACGTTCGTCTCGGCCCGGTTGAACGCGAGTTGCCGGCTGATCTCATCCACCCCGTGCCAGGGGCTTGCCGCGTCCGCCTCGCCCGTCTTGTAGGCGGCCTGCCCGATGTACAGCTTGACGTTCGTGCCGGCAACCACGTCGGCCCACCAGTTGACGAGCGTCGTGTATTCGGCGATCGCGTAGCCGATGTTCCAGTATATCTGCGGCGCGATGTAATCGACAATGCCGCGTTTGACCCAGCCGCGCGTATCCGCGAATTTTTGGATCAATGCCTCCCCGCCTTTCGTGTCGCTGCCCAGAGGCGTCGTGGAACTGTTGGCCCATATCCCTATGGGACTGACGCCGAACACGATGCCCTTTCCGCTCCCGTGCGCGAGTTCATAGAGGTTTCGGACCGTGGTTTCGGTGTTTGCGTTGCGCCATTCCGTGCGGCTCGGATAGCCGGCGCCGTAGGCCGCGAAAGCCGCCGCATCGTCGAAGTCCGCGCCCGGATAGAAGTAGTCGTCGATGTGAATCCCGTCCACGGCGTAGTTTTCGATGATCTCACGCGCCCCGTCCGCGATGAGCTGTTGCGCGCCGGGTTCGCCGGGGTTCCAGTACATGCGGCCGTCCGTATGCGTAACCGTCCATTCGGGATGCAGACGCGCCGGATGATTCGCGGCGAGATTCGCGTTGTCCTGCGCCTCGGCGGTAATGCGGTACGGATTCAGCCAGGCGTGCAATTCCAGACCCCTCTCGTGCGCGGCCTGCACCATGAACGCGAGCGGATCAAAGCCGTCCGCGGGCGCCGTGCCCTGCGTGCCGGTCAGGTATTTCGACCATGGGAATATCGCGGAGGGATAGAGGGCGTCCGCGGCCGGCCTGACCTGAAAGAACACCGCGCCAAAGCCCATATCCTTTGCGTTGTCCAATATGCGCAACGCGTCGCGCCGCAGCGTTTCGGCGTCGGTCGTCGGCTGCGACGGATAGTTCAGGCTCAGGACGGTGGGAACCCAAACGCCGCGGAACTCGTCGCGCGGCGCGGCGGACGCGGGCGTCTGGGAACAGAAAAGCCCGAACAGGGCGATTGTGCCCGCGATCGCGCAGATGCGCAGGCGTTTTGCGGTTCTACGCATGATATTTCCTCCTTGGGCGGCGTCGTTCAAGCAAGGCCGCGCGGACAAAAGCCGCGCGGCCTTGCGTTTACGCTTCCCGGGGTTTTGCGGCGTTCAGTACGCGCCGCCCGTGCCGTAGCCGGTCGCGATCTCGAAATCGCTGACCGCCAGATTGTATTCGAGTATCTTGGCGGCGAGGCCGAGCTGCGCCTGATAGGACACAAGCTGCACGTTCTGCACGTCCACGAGCGTGTTCATGCCGGCGTTGTAGGAGAGATCGGCCAAGCGGTAGCCCTCCTTGGCGTTCTCCACGGCCCGCTCGATCGAGGCGATTTCATCGGCCAAATTCTGCAAATTCATGTACTTTACGCGGATCTCCAATTCGATGTAGGCCCGCGTGTCCTGCAGGTTCTTCTCCGCCGTCCTAAGCTCCAGCGCGGCCGTGAGATATTCCGAGCCGTATCGGGATGCGGTCGCCAAATCCGCGATTTCGAGGCCCTCCTTGTCCAGCACGAATTGAAGCTGCCGCAGTTCGTTCCTGTTTGCGAGCGCCGCCGCGATCGAAGCCTTGAGATCGATCTCGGGCGCGTCCGCCTTATGCAGCGTATCCGTCAGCACGACCTCCTGCATAAGCGGGAAATCAAGCCCGATGTTGAAGTTCATCTTGGCGGATTTGAGTCCGCTCAACGCGGTGTTGACCTTGACTGCGGCATCCTGCACCGCGCTCTCGGCCGAAAACGTATCCATCTTGGCCACCATGCCCAGATCGAACTTCCTGCGCGTGTTTTCCAGTATCTCATTCTGTATGCGCAGGTTTTCCTCGGCGATCGCGAGGGCTTCCCGGGCCTGCAACACGGAATGATATACCTGAGTTGTATTGTATACAAGCTTATTGATGTCTATCTCGTAGCCGATACCGGCCTGTTCCTCCAGATAGGGGCGCGCGAGCTTCACAAGCTTGGCGTTCAGGGTGTGCATGGGATTGACCGTCAGGACCATCTCGCTCAGCTGCTGTTGCATCTGCCATTTGGCAAGGCCGTCCGGCATGACGCCGATCTGTTCCGACAGGGCGGGCGCCGCTGCGGAAGAGGCGCTGAGCGCGTTGGAAATGGTTCGGAACTGATTCCAAAGTTCCTCCTGCCCCTTGGCCTGCGCCTCGAAAGCTTCCTTGGCGAGAACGGCGCTCTCATAGCCGGGTCCCGCGGTGGTGATACGCGTGAGCGCGTCCTCGAACGACAGCGAGATCGGTTCGCCCGTGAAATTCATATCCGGGACGATCGCGTCCTCTGCGGCGGTGTCCGCGTCCGCCTCGGCATCCGTATCCGCCGCGAAGTTCGCGGGCGCGCCGGCCAAAAGTATCGCGCACGCCGACACGAC
>JAITKU010000081.1 GCA_031278255.1 Eubacteriales Family XIII. Incertae Sedis bacterium
GCCATCGAAGCATCCGGCGCGCCGAACGCTTTCAACGAGGGTTTTGACTTCCTCTGCAAGGACAGCACCTATCTGGTCATGGGGCAGACCTCGAACAGGGCCGTCGAGTTCCAACCGAACATGCTGCAGCGGAAGCAGGCCTGCGTGATCGGCAGCGGCAGCGCGGACGCGCGCCATTACTACAAGGCGCTGAAGTTCATCGAAGCGCACCGCGACCGCATCGATTTCTCGCGTATGCTCTCGTCCACCTACGATCTCGAGGACATCAACACGGCGCTCGAAAACATGAAACTCGGCAAGGATATCAAGGGCGCGATCGACAACCGCAAGCGCCCCTGCGGTTGCGGCTGCGAATAGACGAAAGGGGGCTTCCCCCCTCCCCGCCCTCTCCCGCCCCGCGGCAAAGCGGCGCGGGAGAGGGGCATGACTTTTTCACGCAATATTTGTGGCAACCGCAGGTTGCAATGGAGGCAGATATGATCACAAAGAAAATGTACATCGACGGCGCATGGACGGACGCCGTATCCGGCAAGACCTTTGAAACGCTGAATCCGTCCACGAACGAGCCTTTCGGAACGGTTCCGCTCGCGGGCGCGGAGGATGTGGACAGGGCCGTGGCCGCCGCGCGCGCGGCTTTCCCCGTCTGGTCGGAAAAGACGCAGGCCGAGCGCTCGGCCGTGCTGAACAAGATAAGCGCCGTGATCCGCGAAAACGCCGAAGAATTCGCCCTGCTCGGCGCGCAAGAACACGGCATGCCCGCAAAACTCGGCTTCGGCCCGACGATGGGCGCGAGCGGCAACTTCGAGATGGCGGCCACCTACGCGCGCGCCACGGGCGGCGACCTGATCCACAGTTCAAAGCCGAACGTACTGTATTGCCTCGATCGCGTCCCCATCGGCGTCTGCGCGCTGATCATACCGTGGAACCTCCCGCTCTTCCTCATGTCGCAGAAGATCGCGCTCTGCATAGCCACGGGCAATACCTGCGTCGTGAAACCCCCCTCTGTCAACTCCGTGATCGGACTCAGACTCGCGGAGGCCATCGCCGGCGTGGAGGGCCTGCCCAAGGGCGTCGTGAACGTGATCACCGGCCCCGGCGGCAGCGTGGGCAATCTGCTGGCCTCGCATCCCGGCGTTGACTGCGTCGGCTTCACGGGCAGCACGGAAACGGGCGTTTCGATCATGGAGGCGGCCGCGCCTACCCTCAAGAAAGTCGTCATGGAACTCGGCGGCAAGAATCCCGCCATCATCTTCAAGGACGCGAACCTCGATCTGGCGCTCGAATCGCTCGGACATCACCAATTCTTCAACTGCGGGCAGGCCTGCGGCTCCCCGGGGCGCTATTACGTCCACGAAAGCGTCTTTGACGCATTCCTCGAAAAGCTGCTCGACTGCGCGAAACATCAGGTGATCGGCGATCCGACAAAACCCGAAACGACGATGGGGCCGATGGTATCCGTCGAACACGCGAACAAGGTCATGGCCTACATCGATTCCGGCGTCAAGGAGGGCGCGAAGCTGGTCTACGGCGGCCATCGCGTCTTTGACAAGGGCAATTTCATAGAACCGACCATTTTCACCGATGTAAAGCCCTCCATGAAGATCTATCTCGAAGAGATCTTCGGACCCGTGGCCGTCATGACCAAGTGGACGGACGAGGATGCGGTCATCGCGCACGCGAACGACAACACCTATGGACTCACGGCCTCCATCTGGACGACGAACATCGCGCACGCGCTGAAGCTGGGCCGGAAGCTCACCGTCGGCACCTTCTCCGTCAACGGGCACAATCTGATCGCGCCCGAGGCGCCGTGGGGCGGCGTGCGGCAGAGCGGCATCGGCAAAGAGGGCGGCTGGCAGGGCGTTCTCGAGTATACCGAACAGAAGATGATCACCGTCAATCTGGACGAGTAGCGAGGTTGCCGCGCAAACGCCGCGCCGTTTTGTCACCCGTTCGCGGATATTTTGGGCAAGGCGGTCGCGGCGTTTGCGTTGTTTTTATTTTACTTTTTTGTAAAATGATAGATGGAGGGCGTACACCATGGCCGATATGAAAGTATACGTGCTTGAAAACGGCATGAACATCGACAGTATCAAGAACGATCTGATTTCCTGCGACGATCCGAACGAACGCTTCAATTTCCCCTCCTGGACCGTACTCATCCGCCACGCGGAGGGCAACATCCTGTTCGACGCGGCCTGCCACAGGGATCCCGCGCGGCAGCTCCCCTTTATCATGGAAAACCTGCATATGACGGAGGAGGACGATCCCGTGTACCGCATACGGCAGTTGGGCCTTGCGCCCGAGGATATCGGGACGATCCTGCTGTCGCATATGCATCCGGACCATTTCGGCTACATAGACAAATTTCCGAACGCCGAGATCATCGTATCCGACGACGAATTCACCTATATGATGCGGGATTACGCCTTGAACCGCTTCCCTTTCACAAAGGATTTCGCGTATTTCATCGAAAAGAAACTCAAGTGGCGGCTCTTTCCGAGCGACGAAAAATCGCAGAAACTCATGGAGGGCGTCACGATCATGAACTTCGGACGCGGCCACTCCTACGGCATGTTGGGCCTGCTGCTCGAACTGCCGAAATCGGGCAACAAGCTGCTCATCTCCGACACGATCTATTCCTCCGAAAACGTCGGCCCGCCCCTCAGAAAGCCCGGCATCTGCAGGGATATGGAGAACTGGCTGAGGTCCATGGCATATGTGCTGGCGCTGGCCAAGGAGCGCGACGCGGAAATCTGGTACGGCCACGACCTCGCGCAGTTTGAGACGCTGATCAAGTCCACGGAGGGATACTACGAGTAA
>JAITKU010000211.1 GCA_031278255.1 Eubacteriales Family XIII. Incertae Sedis bacterium
CCCATCCGGCGTGCCCGCCGCCGACACGACCCGGTTGCGGCCGCCGGCTTTCGCTTCGTACAGGGCCGCGTCGGCGCGCGCGATCAGTTCCGTCAGCGTCCGGTCCCGCGCGGGCAGGAATTCCGCCAGACCGATGCTTATGGTCACGCGGATGATCTTGTCCTCGAACGGAATCGACAAATCCTCGATGCGCTTTCGGCATTCCTCCGCGATTTCCGCGGCCTTTTCTTTGCTCGGCGAGAGCAGGAGCACACAGAATTCCTCGCCGCCGTAGCGGCAGACCGCGTCGGTCTTGCGGAAGCGCTGCGACAGCGTTTGCGAAACGACGCGCAGGACCTCGTCGCCCGCAAGGTGCCCGTGGCTGTCGTTGACCTTTTTGAAAAAATCGATGTCGATCATCAGCAGGAAAGCACTGCCGCCGTAGCGGAGGATTTCGTCGCATTTTTTCTCCGCGTCGCGGCAGAACGAGCGCCGGTTCAGCAGATTCGTCAGTCCGTCGTGTTCCGCCATTCGCGTGATTTCGTCCATCAGCTGCCGGACGGAGGTGTTGTCGTAGATGGTGATGCAGGTGCAGATCGCGCGGCCCTCGTACAGGATTTCGTCCGAGGAAACGCGATAATGCTTTGTGCCGGACGCGGTTTCGACGGAGAAATCCTGCAAAAGCCGGTCGTCCGAACCCTGCCGGAATGTATGCATCTCCGCCGTCGGCAGGCCGGTCATCGCGTATTCGAGTTCCGGAAACAGCCGCTTCGCGGTGAGATTCGCGTCCAGAAACTTGCCGTTTGGGTCAATCAGGATGAAGCCGTCCTGCATATTCTCCACGATCTCCTCGCGCGCCAGCGGCGCGACCTGAAACATTCCCGTGAACAGCAGGGTATAGCTGATGATCGTCCCCATAATGCACGCGAAAAGAGCCGTAAGGTCAATCGGGAACAGCTTCAGGAAAGCGGTCAGCAGGTTCCCCAACATCGGTATCGCCACCGCGACGATCACATACATCGAATATTTTCTGAACAGCGCATCCCGTTTTGAACGATAGAAAATGCAAATGATAAGAGCAACGAGCATGATGGTATATGAATAAATGAAATAGATTGTACGGAAAACAGAGCCTTGAAATGTCAGGAGGGGCACAGGATCCGTTGTAAATGAGGATTCCCCGAAATAAATGCCGTTAAACGGATACGTGAATACCAAGACGACGGTGACAACCGGAATGATCAGGGCGGAAACGATGTGCCACGATTTTTGCTTGATGCCGCAGAAATCCAAAATGAAAAACAGCAGCATAGGGGAAACGAACGGAGCGCCCAAATATTGTACACGCGTTCCCTGTAAAAGTTCAGAATGGCTGAGCGACAGGTGTTGCAACAGAAAACCCAAAGCGTAGATGCAGGAGGCGAGCAAAAGCAGGGTAAAAAAACGCAGATATTTCACCTTTCGCTTGAAGATCGCATTCATTAAGTCGAACAACAATATCCCGAAAGAGAGTATGTAAACAATTAAAGTCGCAGTATAAATTGAAATCTCCTCCTTATTATGAATCATATATCGCCAAGCCGCTCTATTATAGCATAAATACGAAGAAAAGAGAAGATATTTACTTGAATTTCCGCATTTTCCCCGCGCGCGTTTTCGCTCCGGGCGAAAAAATCGCGAAAAAAGTCGCGCGGTAATGCAATCTCGCATAATAATCGCGTTTTCTGCGATTATACCATCAAAATATAGTATCAGTTCATCCTTTTTTGTGTATTTGAAAAATTTTTTGAACTTTTTAACAACGCGTACGCGAGATTCGATTGCTTTGCCGGCCGCTTGCCGGTATGATTAGGGGGAGAGGAGAGGCGTATGATGGTTTTGGCAATAGAAACGACGGGTCCTTTTGCTTCGGTTGCGCTCGCGGGCGAGGACGGCCGTGTCGCGGAGATAAGCTCCGACCGGAGGATGAATCACCTGAAAGGTCTTTGCGCGATGATCGCGGAGCTGCTTGCGGGGGAGGGTTTGTCTTTGCGCGATGTCGATTGCGTTGCGGCCTCGGAGGGTCCGGGTTCTTTCACGGGTATCCGCATAGGCGTATCCACCGCCCGCGCGCTGGCGCAGGCGTCGGGAATCGCCGCGACAGGCGTTCCGACGCTCGCGGCTTTTGTGTACAATCTTCCCGCGTACAGGGGCGCCGTATGCCCCGTGTTCGACGCGCGCAGGGGGCAGGTGTACAGCGGCGTGTATCGTTTGGGCGAAAACGGGGGTCCGGTCGCCCTGCTCGATGGCGCGGCGCGGACGCCCGCGGAACTGCGCCGCGCGATAGAGGGGATCGATTGGGAGGCGCAGGGCGAATGCGCGCGCGCGATACGTTTCTTCGGCGACGGGATCGATCTCTGCGGCGATCTGTTCGCGGAACGCGCGGCCTCGTCCTCGATCGTCGAGGCGGACCTCGCGCCCGCCCCGGCGCGTTTTCAGAAAGCCTCCTGCGCGGCGCGGCTCGCGCTTTATATGCTGCAAAACCCGTCTCCCGCCGTCGCGGACGCGGCGGCTTCCTACGCGGCCCTGCTGCCGGTCTATATGCGAAAGGCCGAGGCGGAGCGCCGGCTTGCGGAAATGCGAAACATCTAAATTTTACAAAACCCTTGACCTTGATACAGTTCCAAGGTTTATAATAATAGGGTCATATTTTTGATTTCACGCGGAATCATGCCGGTCGAATCGAAAGCGTGTTGTTGTTTATTTCTATTTTTTACAATTATATCAAATGCAAACAACGGAGGATACTATGGAACGGAAATACCCTCATCTTTGTACGCCCATCAAGATCGGCAATGTGGTTTTTAAGAACCGGATGCTCTCCGCACCGATGGGGCATCCCGATATCACGGCGGACGGGCATTTCAGTTCCGCCGCGATCGCGTTTTATGAGCTGCGCGCCAAGGGCGGAGCGGCCGTTGTCTGTTGCAGCGAGGGCATTGTACACGCGGCCACGGGCAGGAGCCACACGCGCATGGTGAACCTGCAGGATGAGTTTGTCCTCGCGGGACTCACGGATATGGCGCGCGCGATCAAACGGCACGGCGCGACGGCGTCCATAGAGATATCGCACGGGGGTAAGTTCTCCGATGTCGATCAGCTCGACAAGAGCATTCAGAAGCGAAACGTGCGTTACGGACCCAGCGACGAGACCCTGCCGAGCGGCGCGGAGATCAAGGAAATGCCCGTGGAACTGATCCGGGAGATCGTCGAGGCCTTTGGCGCCGGCGCGGCTTTGTGCAAGCGGGCCGGCTTCGATATGGTGTTGCTGCACGCGGGCCACGGCTGGCTCCTGCATCAGTTCCTGTCGCCGGCCTCGAACAGGCGCACGGACGCGTACGGCGGCAGCCGGGAAAACCGCGCGCGCTTCTTGATCGAGGTGCTGGACAGCATACGCGCGGCCGTGGGCAAGGGCTTTCCGATAGAAATGCGCTTCAGCGCGGAGGAATACATGGCGGGCGGCAACAGCTTCGAGGAGGCGATCGAGATCGCGAAGCTGGTCGAGGATAAGATAGACCTGCTGCAGGTTTCCACCGGTTCTTACGAAAACAGCTTTGAACACACGCATCCGTCCATGTTCGATCCGCGCGGGTGCAACGTACATTTCGCGGCCGAAATGAAGAAGCACGTCAAGGTCCCCGTGTCCACGCTCGGCGCGCTGAACGACCCCGCCATGATGGAAGAGATCATCGCTTCCGGGAAAGCCGATGTCGTGGAGATGGCGCGCGCGCTGCTGGCGGATCCGGAATTGCCGAGAAAGGTCATACAGGGCAGGGACGAGGAGATCACGCGCTGTATCCGCTGTTTCACCTGCCTGTCGGAGCGCTTGCACACGCAGACGCGCGTGTGTTCCGTCAATCCGATCATCGGCAAGGAGGAAGAACACCGCTACGCCTATCCGCCCACGAAGCCCAAAAAGGTGATCGTCGCGGGCGGCGGGCCGGGCGGTATGCAGACCGCCATCGTCGCGGCGGCGCGCGGGCACGATGTCACGCTCTACGAGAAGCGGGACGAACTCGGCGGCGCGCTCCGGTGCGAGCGGAGGATACCGTTCAAGGACGATTTCTACGATCTGGCCCGTTCCAAGGCGCTGGCCCTGAAGCTGAGCGGCGTGAAAGTGATCACGGGCGTCGCGCTCACAAAGGAGATCGCGGAGCGGGAGGCGCCGGATGTACTCGTCGTCGCGGTGGGCGCCGAAGCCATCGTGCCGCCGATCCCGGGCATAGACAATCCCAAGGTTGTCGTGGCGAACGACCTCTCGGAGGACGGGATATCGATCGGTCAAAACGTCGTCATACTGGGCGGCGGACTCGTGGGCTGCGAGGCGTCCGTACATCTCGCGCAGGAGGGCAAATCCGTCACGGTGATAGAGATGTTGCCGGAGGTTTCGGCGGACGCGAACGCGAAGCACAGGCCGATCCTGCTGGCGGAGATGAAGAAGCGGGGCGTTTCCGTTTCGACCGGGACGATGGGGCTTCGCATCACGGACGAGGGCCTTGCGGCCCGGCTTGGGACGGGCGAGGAGAAGCTGTTTCCCGCCGATACGGTGTTGGTGGCGGTGGGGCAGAGGCCCCTGCGCGCCACGGTGGACGAGTTGCTCGACGCGGCGCCCGAGGTGGTGCAGGTGGGCGACTGCGTGCGGCCGCAGAAAGTGACGGAAGCGCTACGGCGCGGGTATTACGCGGGGCTGGATATATAAAGAAAACCGCAGGGTAAGAGGAAATTTAAGGAATATAATAGAAAATAAGTAAAAATAAGGTAAAAGATCGATGTGCGCGGCGCGTGCCGTGATACAGCGAAGAAGCAAGGCCGCCGGCACAGCCGGCGGCCTTGCTGTTTCAGGGGAACAGATCGGAAGAAGTCGCTATTCCTCCGCCTCCATATCCTCGTTCCAAAGGTCGTTCCATTCCCGGCCCGCGAGGAATACGTTGGCGTTCATCTCGTTGCTCTTGCGGAGTTTGGCGTCGAAGAAGCGCTTTTCGATGTTGTAGAAGAACTCCGCGGCCGTCGGGCCTTTGTCCAGTTCCTCGTCGGTGGCGATCAGGTAATCCCGCGTGAAGTTGAGTCCGGTTTCGTCAAAGGGCATATCCCGCTTGGCGTGGCCCGGGATGATGATCTCGGCGCCCATGTTCCGTATCCGCTCGAGGTCCGCTAACCACTTCTTGCGGCCCTTTCTCGACACCTCGCAGGTGAAAGGATGCGCGCCGCTGAACACGACATCGCTGCAGATCACGGTCTTTACGGACGGAATCCATACGATGGAGTTCCACTTGAGGTCCCCCCAAATATGCGGTATGACCTCCACCTTGTCGCCGTCCACGTCGAGACAGCCCGCCTCGTAGGGCAGGAAGTTTATGGGCCTGTCCGCGCAGTCGATATCGCCGATCTCCTGTTTCCAATGGTCCAGCTTGGGCAGGAACTGTTCCGCTATGACGGGGATATCCTCCGCGAGGGCGTAGACGGGTACGCCCGGGAAAGCGTCCGTGAACACCTGCGTACCGAAATAGTGATCGGGATGCGCGTGCGTGCAGAAGATCGCTTTCAGCTTCTTGTTTGCCGCGAGGATTTCCGCCACAACCCTGTGCGCGTTTGAAAGCGTCCATTGCGTATCGACGACCACGCAATCCTCCTTGCCCATGATAATGACCGATGCCACCCGGAAGCCGTCGTCCCTGCTGATACAGGTCAGCGTCCACAGCTTGCCCTCTCCGTGCGTGTTCTTTCTGATTTCCATGATCTCCTCCTATCGCTTTTCCGGCGTCTTGGTGCGATAATAACTGCCTGTCAGATGATTCGGATTGAAAGCCTCCCGGATTTTCCATTGGTATTCGACGACGGCCGGCTGCGGCATGGATTTGTAAATTTCGTCGTGTTCCTCCTGCGTGTAGTCATAGCCGTCCGGCCGCCGCGCGTCGTAGTTCCAGCGGCCCATATCGAGTCCGAGTCCCTTCGACTGCATCCAGCGCTGGGAATCGTCGATGTGTTCCTTGGTTCCGCGGATGGAAGCCTTGTCGTAGGCGTCGAAATGCACGAAGAACTCCCAGCCGGTCACGCCTCCGCCGCCGATGGCGGATATGCTGCCCATATCCGAATCCCCGCCGACCGCGGCGATGTGCGTCGTCTCCCGCTCGCACTTGCGCTTCAGCGCGGACGCCTCCTCCATGAGCGGCGCCGTGACAAATACGTTCGCGTTCATGCCGAAATTGCCCTCATAGGAGCCGCACAGCGTATAGTTCAGGTTCTTGCGTCCGAGCCGCAGCAGGTAGAGCAACACGAAGTCGTGCATTTCCTTTCGCAGCATGTATTCGGAGCGCATGCCGTGCGTCTGCCGCAGGATTTCGTCTATGGCCTTTTCCTTGTAATCGAGGTCGCGTTCCGTGAGACCCGCTATGACGATCTGAAATTCGATCTTCATCTTCTCGTTTTCGGCCTTGACGCAGGGGTCCGCCATCAGCGCGGGCAGATCGCAGAACTGCTTGTTTTCGTCGGTCAAAATCTCCAGCATGGCGGTCTTGATATCGCGGCCGAACATGTTGAACTGCCGGTGTCCCAGATAGAGGACATCGGCCTCGTGGAAGAGGCGAAAGGCTTCCGCGTAATCGTCCCATTCGGGGAAGCAGAGCGTGTAGGTGCGGACGTTTTCCATGCCGTCGTCCGTGTCCGCCCTGTAGACGGGCGCGACGCCGCGCGTCGGAATGCGCTTCGGACCGGGCCACGGGTGCAGGCGGATCGCCATCCGCGTACAGACGCCCATCGTGCCCGTACTGCCCTGCCAGCCTCTGAGTATGGCGCGCGTACTCGGGCCGGGGCCTTCGCCGCAGTACCATTCCCCGTCGGCGCCGAGCGTGCCCGTGCGGAGGATTTCGCCGTCGGGCAGCACCCATTCCGTGCCGAGGATGTTTTCGCTCGCGATACCCATGAACAGGGAACTCGGGCCGAAGCCCACCCAGCCGGCGGCGCCGGCCAGAACGGAACTGCTGCAGCCCACGCCCGCCATATTGCAGTTAAGCCCGCGTTTCATGGCCTCAACCTGCACCACGGCGCCTATGGCGTAAGGCTCGATGACGGCGATCATATTCTTCGCGTCGATCTCGACATTGCCCATGCGGACCATATCGAGTTGTATGGCGCGGTCGCTGCCGATGTAGCCCATGGCGGCCCAAAACGTGGAGGACGCCTTGAAGTCCACCTTGTATTTGTTGCAGAGCCTTATGATCCGCCGGACCTCCTCCGTGTCGCCCGGCAGCACCACCGCCTGCGGGCGGGGCGTCCGGTGGTCAAAGGGTCCGTAGTGGGCGGAGGATTGCGAGGTGATACACCTGTAGGTTTCCGTTACGGAGAGATCCTCGGAAACGTTTCGCTTGCCGACGATATCCTCCAAAGCCGTGTAGAATTCTCTTTCCAATGCCATATCGATACTCCTTTCCCTGCGGCCCTAAACGGCCCCTGCGACCAGATCGATCACGTCCAGCACTTTGATTTGCCTGCCGTCCGCGTCCTTTGCGCGGCCCAGATTCCGGGCGCACCAGGGGCAGGCGGTGACAATCGCCTCGGCGCCCACGGACCGCGCTTCCGTAACGCGCTCGCTCGCCGTCGCCTCCGAAAACTCCGGATGGGTCGCGCTGCAGGCGCCACCCGCGCCGCAACACCACGAATACTCCCGTATGCGCTCCATCTCGTTGAGCCGCAGGCCCGGGACGGCTTTCAGGATGTTCCGAGGCGCGTCGTATACGCCGTAGGTCCCCGCGTATCGGGGGCGGGGCGGTTCCCAAGTGTGTATCTGATTCAATATCTTCTTTTCCGTTCCGTCCCACGGCACATAGGGTTCGCCGAGCCGGCCGAGCCGGCAGGGATCGTGATACGTCACCGTAAGGTCCGCGGTTTTTTTGAATTGCAGGCGTCCGTTCGCGCGCAATTCGTCTATGAGTTCAACCGCGTGCAATACCTTGATGTCCGAGCCGAGCGGCGCGTAGAGACGCTTAAGGGCGTGGTAACAGTCCGCGCAGGGCGTTACGACGGTCTTGACGCCCGCGCTTTGCAGGGCCTTGATGTTGGCGCCGGCCTGCTTCTCGAACGCGGAGCGAAATCCCATCTGCTTCGCGCGGCCGCCGCAGCACATGTCGGCCTTTCCGAGATATCCGAGATCGACGCCGGCTTCCCGCAGGACGCGCACCCAGCGCCCGGCTTTCTCCCGCAATTCCGCGTCGAAGCTGTATCGGCAGCCCGCGAAAAACGCGTATTCGGCGCTTTCCTTTGTCAGGTCTTTAAGGCCGAGACCCTCGGTCCAAGCGGTGCGGGCGGATTGCTTCCCGTCCGGCAGCATGGTCTTTTCGCGTTCAAGCCGGTCGATAAGGGCCTGCTGCGCGGGCAGGATATGCCCGCGTTCGACCGCCCGCTCTTTCAGCGCAATGTTGTGGGCAAGCGGTTCGAGGTTGTAGCGCGTGATCTTGCAGCTTACGTCGCAGGAACCGCAGGCCGTGCAGGCGTAGATCGCTTCCAGCGTCTGTTCCGTGAAATCGGCGAGGCCGTCGAGCAGGGCCTGTCCGAGGTGGAAGCGCCCCCTGGCCGAATAGGTGTTGAAATTGTAATAAGCGGCGCTGGGGCAGTTCTTGCCGAAGCGTCTGCTGCGAATCTGTTCATAAGGCATCCATTTACAGGAAAGGCAATTGCTGCACCGTTCCATCATAGGCCTGAAATCTTCTGATTTGGTTTCCGTAGGCATCTTCGATCCTCCTTAAATGTCCGATCAAAACTACTCAAACGCAGAGCTTACCGGGGTTCATTATATCGTTGGGATCGAAAATCCCCTGCAATTTTTTCAGCACCGCAAAGGATTGAGCATCCTTGTTGAGTTGGATGCCCGCCCATTTGCCGTAGGGCCTCGCGTAATATCCGCCCATGCGCGCGATCTCCGTGCCGGCTTTCTCAAACAGGGCTTTCACGCGCGCCGTTTGCTTCGCGCAGGCCGGGTCGTAGGGCAGCGTGAATTCCATATGATAGGAACTGCCCATGTGTTGCGGTTGGATGTAAACGCCGATGTCCTCCGTCGGATAGGACAGCTCCTCGGCCAATTCCCTGATCCGCTTCAAAAAGCGCCCGGTTTTTTCGAGTTGCGTGAGGAAGAAGATATCGCAATGCGAGCCGTCGCGGATGTCTTTCCAGTAAACGCCCGCGCAGGGCGTGGTCGCTTCTTTCAGTAGGAGGCTTCCGTCCAGGCCCGGGATGCCGTCGCGAAGATCGAGGCCGTGCGTCTGCGCGATGTCGATCAGGTCCTTTGAGCGGGCCTCAAAGCGCAATTCCGGCACGAGTTCCCGGCCCGCGACGCCGACGACCGCGAGCCAAGGCGGAAGCGTTTCTCTGCGTTCGCGGATTTCGGCGGACGTCTTGCCGAGCAGACAGGCCAGTTGGCTCCTGTTCAGGATGAAGATTTCATCGGGGAATCGGGTCCACATGGCTTTGTAGACGAAGTCCGTCAGGCGGGAGAGATCGTCCGCCGGAGCGAGAAAGAACTTGTGCAAGCGGGGTTTGACCGCGCATTTGAGCGCCGCCCAGGTGACGATACCCATGCTGCCCTGCGCCGCGGTGAGGACGCGGTAGAAGTCGAACATCAAAGGACCCATCGCGTTGACCTGCCACTTTTGCGCCGCCTGCTGCTTTTCCAGATCGCGCGGGCCGCCGCCGGCCTCGCCCGTGTACATGCGTACGCCGTCACCCCATATGACCTCGACGCAGCGCAGCGGATCGAAGTAGGACCACTGGATCATCGGGTTCATGCGCGGCTCTCCCTCGAGGACGCTCGTCAAAACGGATTTCCCCGCTTTCGGCTTCAGGCTCATCGGGATCGTCATATTCTCCTTTGCGAGCGTCTCATTCAGTTCGTCGTACGTGACGCCGGGTTCCGCGACGGCCATCCGCTGCTGCCGGTTGACGCTCAGAACCCGTTTCATGTCGCTGAGGTCCGCGACAACTGCCCCCGGGACGCTCGGCGCGCCGGCGCCGTGCAGATGCCCGCCCTTGGAACTGACGGGCACAAGGGGCACGGCGTTCTCATTCGCCCATTTCACGAGCGCCTCCACATCGTCCGCGCCGGCCGGCTTTACGACGAGCCACGGCTCAAAATGCTTGTCAAAACCGTGACTTTTCGCGTACGAAGCCAAGATTGCAGGCTCGTCCAAAATCGTTTGTTTGCCCGGTATACGCGCCGGGCCTTCTCTGACCGCCATAAGCTTTTCCTCCTCAACCTTGATTGGAACCACACCGAAAGGACGGCCAAACACGCCGCCCGTTCGATCCGCGCGGCGGCTTTGCCGGATATATTCAGTTTACGTTAAGCTGCGGCGTTTGTCAATTCTGAAATAACATTGTTTGTAATACTGATTTTGCCGGCAGATGTATAATCCCTGCGTGTGTAAAAATTTCAAATAAGTGGTTGACATCTCTCGCGGTATGGGATATAATAGCGATAATAG
>JAITKU010000222.1 GCA_031278255.1 Eubacteriales Family XIII. Incertae Sedis bacterium
CGAAGTGAACGAAGAGAGCGGAGGAGTGAGGCGAAGCCGAACGTTGCACCCGCCACTGACAGCTTGGAAAGTTGAAACCCGCCGCCTGTAGAGGCGGGGGACTGACGCCGTCGTTCAAACGGGCGAAATTCGCGCGGGGTTTGCGCGGTGCCCGCCAAACGATAGGCGCTATTCCAGCGAATCCGTCAGCGTCACCTCAAAACGCAGCGACCGCTTATCCCGGATGATCTCGATCTCCGCCACATCGCCCGACCTGTAGCGCAAAAGGCTTTTGATCAATTCGGAACTCGTGTTGATCTGCTTGCCGTCCACCTCGACGATGACATCCTTTTCTTGAATGCCGGCCGCTTCCGCCGGGGAACCCGGTGTCAGGGCGCTGACGTAGGCGCCGCTGTCCGTGCCGAGATCCAGCTGCGGATCGCTCCGCAGTACATCCGCCACATCCATGGCCTGCACGCCGATATAGACCCTGTGAAATTCGCCCTTTTCTTTCACGCTGTCCACGATGGGCTTGGCCGTGTTGATCGGGATGGCGAAGCCCATGCCCTCGCCGTCTTGATTCCGCGCCGTGTTGATGCCGATCACCTGCCCGAGGCTGTTGACCAATGGCCCGCCGCTGTTGCCCACGTTTATGGCCGCGTCCACCTGAATCAGTCCCTCCATCGGAACGGCGCTCTGCCCCGTGCCGCTCGACGCGATGATCGTCCTGTCGAGGCCGCTGACCACGCCCTGCGAGACGCTGCTGCGGAAATTCAGGCCCATCGGATTGCCGATGGCCGCGACGTAGGCGCCGATATTCATCTTGTCGGAATCCCCGAGTTCCGCCGCGATCAGGTTGTCCGCGTTGACCTTTACGATGGCCAGATCGAGCGTCCGCTCATTCCAAAGAACATCCCCCTGCACATCGCGTCCGTCCGGCAGAAGCACCGTGATCGTATCCACCTCGCCGTCCAAAACCACATGGGAATTGGTCAATATGTAGCCGCTCTTATCGACGATGATACCCGTGCCGACCCCGCCGGTCCGCTCATCGTAAGCGCCGAAAGGAAAGACCTCCGTCGTGCGCGTGCCGATCGAAGTAATACCAACCACGGACGGTATAACCTTGGCGGCGACGGCCTCCGTCGTACTCACCTGATCCGTGGGGCTGATCGTAATCTGCGGGTTTGCCGCCGGATAATAGAAGTTCCCCGTGTTCACCGCCGCGATCCCGCCGCCGAAGCCCGCGCTCGCCGCCAGCAAAAGACCGAGTATGACCGCAATGACTTTCTTTGCGTCCACGCCGCCGCGCCCCGCGGCCTTTTGGCCGATATGTTCATAGGCGGCTTCCCCGCGCCACGGGTACTGCGCGGCCGCGGCGGCCGCGGCCGCCGCATAGGGCGCGGATGACGCGGAAGGCCGCGCCGTTTCGCCGCGTTGCTCCGCGGCGGGAGACCAAGCGGGCGCCGGGCGCGGGCCGGACGTGAACGCGGCGGCTTGCGCCTCCTCGGCCGGCGCCGCGTACGCGCGCGCTTTCTCAGGCTCCGCCTCGGGCCTTTCCGGCTCCGCGGCGGGCGGCGTGGGTGCGACGGATGCCGCCGGCGCCTCGGGCGCGGCCGGCGCGGTGTACGTCACGGCCTCGGGTTCGGACGCGGGCACGGTCTGCGCCCCGGCCTCGGGTTCGGACGCGGAAGAAGCATTGGCGACCAATCGGCCGTTTTCTACCCGCACGCCCTCCCACTTATCCTCTTCAATCGTGTCAATGACCTTGCCGTCCTCAAATACTATGATGGTTTTCCCCATTGGAACCTCCTGCAACCTCTCCGGCTGCCGCAATTGTCATATGAAATAACCGGCTTTTCCGTCACGAACGGCAAGGCGCGCGATCGGTACGCATCGTGCCCGCCGTGTTCTCGCTGTCAAGATAATAGTATATTAAGAATGTGATAAAACTGTGTGTGTACGCAATTTTTTTGTTGCCTTTTATTGCGCATAGGCGTCAACATAGCTTACGGACCCGTTGCTGTCCGTAATCTTCCACGCGGGAAGCGCCGTGTCCCCCACAAAGGACTCCACCCCCGGCCTGTCCGGATTGACGCGATAGACCAATTCCACATCCCGGACGATAAGGGCTTCCTCCTTGTCTTTCTCGGGCAAAAGCTGCATGAGGGCTTCTATCGGCTTGATGATTTTGCCCCTTGTGTCGTGCAGTTCGAGGGGCGTGTACCATTTCCGGCTGAGCTTTGCGACCCGCCCGTCCCGGATCGTGCAGAGGATATAGCTTTCCTCGATGGGGATGTCTCCAAACATGTTCCTGTAGCGCAGGATCGTTTCCCCGCCCTCTGTTTCCGGGGGCGTCAGGGGCTTTGTGTTTTCCGTCATGAAGCCGCAGCGTTCGAGGACGGCATTCGCCGCGCGCAGCATGGCTTCGCGGTCCTCGTTGGGGATCGGCGCCTGTTCCGCCAAGGCTTCTTCGATCAGCGCCCCATCCTCCGTTTCCGGCCGGACGTACAGCACGGCCATGGGACCGGGCTGCTTGGGCAGTTCCGTTTCAATGAACACCTTATATTCCGTCAATATCCTGCGCAAGGTATCGTCGTCGTCGGCACCGAAGCGCTGCGTTTCGCGCAAAACATAGGTGCCGAGCAGCACCAGATTCGTCACGAGCAGGGCCACTATCAGGATGTTTTTCGCCTTACCCCAATCCATTGCCGCAATCAGCCCCCATATCCCACGGGCGCGCCCGTATAGAGATCGAAATAAAAATCGACGCCCGCCACGGTCAGCATCCAAATCGGCGGCAGGTCCCGGCCGCCGATCGGCGCGTCGCGCGCGTCCGACGCCGCGTAAGCCTCCGCCTCCGCGGGCCGCAAAAAGCCGGGCGAAAGATCCGTTACCATCTCCGCCACACGCTCAAACATGCGCTCGCCGTCGGAGGCGTCCTCGAGGGGCGCGGCGATTTCCCTCGCCGACAGCACACCGTATATATACGCGAAATGCTCCGTCAAAAGTTCAAAGGGCGTGTAGGCTCTCGCCGCGGACGCGTTTGCCCCTCCCGATTCGCGCGGCAGTCCGTCGATCATGTCCCTCTTGTAATAACGCGCCTGCCGGCCCGTCACCTCGATGACCACGGGCTCCGAATTCGGGTAGTATACGGGATACCCGTCGAGCTTGAGGCCGAACGAGAATCTGTACGTCCGCAGGCCGTCCGTGAATATGGTTTGCACATCTTTCAGATAGATCTGCTTGGACACCGCGTCGCGCGCGCCGGATTCCCCGTGGGAGGCCGCGAAAGCGAGCGCCGTCGTCAGCGCGCCGAAAAAGCTCGTCGTGCCGCTGCGATCGGAATCCGCCGCGCTGTATTCAAAACTGCCGTCGCGATGGATGACAAGCACTTTTTCCCCGTAGCCGTACATGTAAACAGTCGTGCCGTCCCCCTCCGTGATCTTTCGCGTGAAGTCGAAGCGTTTCCCAAAGAAAGCCCGCGTCATTTCGTTCACGCGTTCCTCGTCGCCCGGATCGATACTGCGCACGTAGGAAAGATTCCGCGGGACCTCGTCCGCACCGAGCGGCAGCATGGTGTCGTTCTCAACGCCGGAAAAGGTTCTGAGCGGATAGTAGGACGCGTTGCCCAAGGTTTCGATGAAATCGATCAGTTCCCGGAATCCGGCCTCGTTTTCCGCGGCAAGCCTGTAATAGCGCTCGCCCGGATTGTCGCACAGGAACAAACTCTCGGGGCTGGCTTCGGAATAGGCCGCGCAGGTGAAAACATCGACGGTACTGAGCGGCGCCGGGCGCGGCAGGTTGAATTCCGAGCAGAATTCCGCCAGCGGAATCGCAAACGAAAAATCCGCGCGGACGGAGCGCGCGCGCATGACATCCAAAAAATCCTCCTTGCTGATGGCGCCGACCGCAATGTTGTCGGTGGCGAAGAATTTTTTCAGACCGTTCATGAACGAGGGCGCGTCGCTCCCCGCGGCGCCGTACCACAGCGAGACCGTTTCCGCGGGAACCGTGTAATTCTCCGCGCCGAAATTGACGACGATCCGCTCCGGATACAGAACCGCTTCGACGGGAATCGTTTCGACGGTCGCGTCGTTCGTGCCCGGGACGCGAAAAGCGACGCCGGTGCCGTCGCTCCACAAAAAGTACAAAAGTAGTATCGTGGAAAGCACCAATACTACCAGAAGAATATTCTTTAACCGTTCCGCGAACGCCGCTTTTTTTACGTTCATCGACCGTATGTCAATTCTTGAAGAGTTTGTTCAACAGGCTTTGGAGAAACTGCGAGGTTCCCGATTTTTGCGTTTCAAACACCTTGGCCTCTTCTTCCGTCTTTTCTTTCACGAGGATTCGGTATTCCTTGCCGAAAAGAACGACGCCGTCCGCGTCCACCGTGTCGATCCGGATCATGTAAACGCCGGGGGCGATGTCCTCAACCTTATGCGTGAAGAAGCTGACGGCGCCCTTGGATTCAAAGCTCTCCTCCATAACGGAAACGAGACGTTTCTCATCGTCCTTTTTTTTGTCGTACTCCTCCAGTTCCTCGGTCTTGACGATGGCCCATCCCGCGCCGGATTTTTGCTGCAATTCATACGCGCCGATCCGCAGAAGCTTGCCGGCCTGCGTCACCTTTACGGAAATGAGGAGATTGTTCGCCACGATGGGTTCGTTTTCGGAGGGGTTCACGAGGGTGACGGCGGGATCCGCCGCCGCGAGGGAAACGGGCGCAAAAACGCAGAGGGCAAACAACATCGCTGTTGTGAGCAAAAACTTTTTCATGCGCCACGCTCCTTTCCGTTTCTTGCGGTATCAACTGTATACAGTATACAGCATTGTTATTACAACAGTATTACGGCGGCTTTAAGAACGCTTTACGTTGTCCGATTGCTTTCGATGTAATATAATATGCGGTAGGGAAGAAGCATTCCGCGTGCGGACGCGGGGTTTTCGGGCGGCGGGAACGGCGCCGATCGGTCGAAAACCGGCCGCCGGGGACGGGTCTTGCGAAAAGCGGGACGCGCGTAATCTTTCGGTTAAAATCGCCGATATATATGACGGAAGTCGGAGCGAATACCGGCACCGAAACGGGTGCCGGCGTCCGAAAAGGAGGTCCCTATGCAGAAAGCCTATCTCGTGCCGCATCCCCCGCTGATCGTCCCCGGCATAGGCGCCGGAAACGAGATCCCGGATACGCGCCGCGCCTACGAGCAGGCGGCGGCCGAGGCCGCCGCCGCGAAACCCGAGACCGTGATCATCTTCTCCCCGCACAGCGTCCTGTACAGCGACTATATCCATATCTCGCCGGGCGGATCGGCCGCGGGGG
>JAITKU010000223.1 GCA_031278255.1 Eubacteriales Family XIII. Incertae Sedis bacterium
CAGAAGTTCCGCTTGTCGGACAGTATTCTTCTGTAACCCTTGTCGTCGGTGTTTCCTGCCATCGGCGCCTCCGTTAACAATATTATATGCAATTCCTTGGGCGATTGCAAGTGCGCGGCAAAAAAAACCGGCCGCGTCCACGCGTTTTAAGGTGTTAACAAAAGACACAGGAAACGAAAAGACACAGGGAGAAAGTCGCCCCTGTGCCAAAGCGCCGAAACAAAGCCGCGCGTCCGTCAGCCCTCGATGGCCCCGTCCGCGAGCGTCGCGACCATCACAGCCTTGATCGTGTGCAGGCGGTTTTCGGCCTCGTCGAATACGACCGAATGCCGGCCGCGGAACACCGCGTCCTCGACCTCGCGTATATCGAGGCCGAGCGCCCGCTGCTCGGCCGCCGTCGCGGTCTCAAAATCGTGAAAGGCCGGCAGACAATGCATGAAGCGTACCGCGTCGTTGCCCGTCCGCGCGAGCAACGCTTCCGTCACCTTGTAGGGGGCGAGCAGACGCACCCGCTCGGCGATCTTATCCTCCTCGCCCATCGAGGCCCAGATATCCGTACAGATCACGTCGGCCCCCGCGAGGCAGGCCGCGTCGTCCGAGAAAGATATCTCCGCGCCGGTCGCTTCCGCCGCCGCCGCGGCTCGCGCGAGTACGGCGGGATCGGGCGCCAGAGCCGCCGGCCCGTAGGCGACGAAGCGCATACCCATGCGCGCGCAGCCGTAAATCCACGCGTAGGCCATATTGTTACGCGTATCCCCGCAGAATACGACCTTCGTTTCGGCGAGCGGTTTGCGCAAATGCTCCTCCATCGTCAGGAAGTCCGCCAAAATCTGCGTGGGATGATCGTCGTCCGTCAGGCCGTTCCACACGGGAATACCCGAAAAGCGCGCCAGATCGCGCACCGTCTCACAGCTTCCGTAGCCGCGGAAGCCGATCGCGTCATAGAAGCGCCCGAACAGGCGCGCGCTGTCCTCGAGCGACTCTTTCTTTCCGAACTGGGAAAGCCCGGGGCCTATATAGCTTACGCGCGCGCCCTCCTCCGCCGCGCCGAGTTCAAAGGAACAGCGCGTGCGCGACGAGGTCTTTTCAAAGAGCAGCAGGATGTTCTTGCCCGCGAGGTGCCCGCCCGCGCGACCGGCCCGCCGCAGCGCCTTGAGCCGCGCCGCCAAATCCAAAAGGAAACGCAGTTCCTCGGGCGTGAAATCGAGCAGCGTCACAAAGCTGCGGCCTTTCAAATTGACAGGCGCCTTTTCCATAACAAGTCTATACCAATTCCAAAAATACGGTTTCCGCGCTGTCGCCGCGCCGCGGCCCGAGCTTCAGTATGCGCGTATAGCCGCCGTTTCTCTCCGCGTAGCGCGGCGCGATATCGTCAAAGAGCTTCTTCACGACGCTCTCGTCGTACACGTAGCTCAGCACCTGCCTGCGCGCGTGCAGATCGCCCCGCTTGCCCAGCGTGATCATCTTCTCCGCCGCGCGCGAGGTCTCCTTTGCCCTGCACTCCGTGGTGCTGATACGGCCCTCCCGCAACAGGTCCGTCACGAGATTTCGCAGCATGGCCTTTCTGTGCGCGGTCGGCTTGCCCAACTTCCTGTATCCCGGCATCTTTGTCGCACCCCCTTTCTATTCTTCGCCCGGCTTCAAACCCAGACCGAGTTCTTCCAACTTTAACTTGACCTCTTCAAGGGACTTCTTGCCGAGGTTTCGGACCTTCATCATATCGTCCTCCGTCTTGTGCGTCAGTTCCTCGACGGTATTGATGGAGGCGCGCTTCAGGCAGTTGAAAGACCGGACCGACAGTTCCAGTTCCTCTATGGTCATTTCGAGCGCCTTGCCTTTTTGGTCCTCCTCTTTCTCCACCATGATCTCCATGGTTTCGGTGCCGTGGGTCAGATCGATGAAGAGCTTCAGGTGGTCCTGCATGATCTTCGCGCCGATCGAAACGCTCTCGCCCGGCGAAACGCTGCCGTCCGTCCAGACCTCGAGGCTCAGCCTGTCGTAGTCCGTCACATGCCCGACGCGCGTATTGTCAACGTTGAAGTTGACCTTGCGCACGGGGCTGTAGATCGAATCCACGGGTATGACCGCGATCGGCATACTCTCCGTCTTATTCTGCTCGGCGCCGACGTAGCCGCGGCCCCGCGCGAGGTTGATCTCCATCACGAGCGAGGCGCCCTCTTCCAGCGTCGCGATATGCAGGTCGGGGTTGAATATCTCAACCTCCGCGTCCCGGATGATATCGTCCGCCGTGACATCCATGGGTCCCTTGGCGTTGACGGACACCTGCTTCACGGGTTCCCCCGTAATCTTGACCGCCAAGCGTTTCAGGTTCAGGATGATTTCGGTGACATCCTCCTTGACGCCCGGGATCGTCGAAAACTCGTGCAATATCCCGTCTATCTTCACGGAAGTGACCGCCGTTCCCGGGAGCGAACTCAAAAGTATCCGCCTGAGACTGTTGCCGAGCGTGGTGCCGTATCCCCTTTCGAGAGGCTCCACCACATATTTTCCGTAATTTGCATCCGAATCCGAGAAGATACAATCAATGGTCGGTTTTTCTATTTCTATCAAGCGCAAAACCCCCTCTCCGTTTCGCATGTCCGCTGCCGAACACATGCTGCGGGAAACAAAACGCCGCCGCGCCGAACATCGCTTCGCCTGATCGACAGAGCGGGCCGTTACTTGGAATACAATTCAACAATGAGATGCTCCGCGACAGGCGTGTCGATTTCCTCGCGTCTCGGCAGGGCCAGCACCTTGCCCTCCAGCTTCTCCACATCCACGCTGATCCACGCGGGCACGGAGATCGACATATCCTTGATCTCTTTAAATTTGGGTGAGTTTTGGCTCTTCTCTTTCACCTTGACGACAGAGCCGGGCTTGACCTCCGCGGAGGGAATGTCAAGCTTCTTTCCGTTCACGAGAAAATGTCCGTGCGTAACGAGCTGCCGCGCTTCTTTCCTCGACGAGGCAAAACCCATGCGAAACACGACATTGTCCATGCGCGTCTCCAGCATGATCAGCAGGTTGTCGCCCGTGATACCTTTCTTGCGCGCCGCCTTGTCGAAGGTGTTCCGAAACTGCGTTTCGAGGAGTCCGTAGGAGCGCTTCGCCTTTTGCTTCTCGCGCAGCTGCAATCCGTAGTCCGAGGTTTTCTTTCTGCCCGCCCCGTGTTGCCCGGGAGGGAAATTCCTCTTTTCGAGCGCGCACTTCGCGCTGTAGCAACGCTCGCCTTTCAGAAACAGCTTCTGGCTCTCCCGCCTGCAAAGCCTGCAGGAAGCGTCGGTATATCTGGCCATGTATATTGCACCTCCTTTGGCTTGTTACACTCTTCTTCTCTTGGGGGGTCTGCATCCGTTGTGGGGAATCGGCGTGATATCCTTGATCATGCTGATCTCAAGGCCCGCCGACTGGAGCGCTCTGATGGCCGCCTCGCGGCCCGATCCCGGCCCCTTGACATATACCTCGATATGCTTCAGCCCATGCTCCATCGCGCCTTTCGCGGCCGTTTCCGCCGCCATCTGCGCGGCAAAGGGCGTGGACTTCCTCGAACCCTTGAAACCGAGCGAACCCGCGCTCGACCACGACAGGGCGTTGCCCGAAAGATCCGTCAGCGTCACCAGCGTATTGTTAAAGGTGGATTGGATATGCGCCTGGCCCTTCTCGATATTCTTGCGTTCTCTTCTCTTCTTGCGAACCGTCTTTTTTACAGCCTTAGCCATTCGTTCCTACCTCCTTACCTCGCGGCTTTCTTCTTCCTGCCAACGGTTTTCTTGGGACCTTTCCGCGTTCTCGCGTTCGTCTTTGTATTCTGGCCCCGAACGGGCAGTCCCCGCCTGTGCCTTATGCCCCTGTAACAGCCGATCTCCATGAGGCGTTTGATGTTCAGCGACACCTCCCTGCGGAGATCGCCCTCCACCATGTATTCGGAATCTATGATCTTCCGGATCGCGCCGGCCTCATCCTCCGACAGGTCCTTTACCCTCGTGTCGGGGTTGATGCCCGCTTTCCTCAAAATCTCGACCGCCGTCGGCCGGCCTATGCCGTAGATATACGTCAAACCGATCTCGATTCTCTTGTCGCGCGGTAGGTCTACACCGGCTATACGCGCCATGTTACAATTCTCCTTTCCGGATCGTCACCACCTAAAACGTTCATCCCTGCGTCTGTTTGTGCTTGGGGTTTTCGCAGATCACCATGACCTTGCCCCTGCGTTTTATGACCTTGCATTTCTCGCAAATCGGCTTCACCGAGCTTCTGACTTTCATCTTGCTCCTCCTATGATCATCCTTTATCGCGCCATGTGATCCGCCCTCTCGTCAGATCGTAAGGCGACAGTTCTACTTTAACGCGGTCCCCCGGCAGTATCCGAATGAAGTTCATTCTGATCTTGCCGGAGATATGCGCGAGAATTTCATAGCCGTTTTCCAGCTTTACGATGAACATGGCGTTCGGCTGGGCCTCTATCACGGTGCCGAACACCTCTATGACATCTTTTTTTGCCATACTGTAAGACTCCTTTATTCCAGCGTAAGCAGTTCCGGCCGGTCGTCCG
Organism: Eubacteriales Family XIII. Incertae Sedis bacterium; assembly: GCA_031278255.1. Classification (GTDB taxonomy): domain Bacteria; phylum Bacillota; class Clostridia; order Peptostreptococcales; family Anaerovoracaceae; genus JAITLA01. Next base: position 4,556 of record JAITKU010000223.1, read on the forward strand.
TGATGACCACGGTGTTCTCATAGTGCGCGGACAGGCTGCCGTCCCGCGTCACGGCCGTCCAATTGTCCAAAAGCACCTCCACCTCGTAGGAACCCGCGGTGATCATGGGTTCTATGGCGAATACCATGCCTTTCGCGAGCCGCGGACCCCTGCCCGGCTTGCCGTAGTTCGGAATCTGCGGCTCCTCGTGCATATCTCTTCCGACGCCGTGTCCCACGAAATCCCGCACGACCGAAAAGCCCTCCGATTCCGCCTTGCACTGGATCGCGTGCGAAATATCCGACAGTCTGCAACCGGCGCGGCAAAACTTGAGTCCCTCAAAGAAACAGGCCTCCGTGACCTCGATGAGGCGGCGGGCCCTGTCGTCGATCCGGCCGACCGCGTAGGTCCGCGCGGCGTCGCTGACATAGCCTTTCCACGTGCCGCCGACATCCACGCTGACGATATCGCCCTCGCGCAGCAATCTCGATTTCCTGGGTATCCCGTGAATCACTTCCTCGTTCACGGAAACGCAGACCGCCGCGGGATAGCCGTTGTATCCCTTGAACGTCGGCGTCATGCCGTTTTCCGATATCGTTTTTTCGACGTAATCGTCTATATCTTTCGTGCTGATCCCCGGTTTGATCAACTGCGCAAGCGCGCGCAACACGGCGGCCGTCACCCGGCCCGATTCCCGCATCAATTGAATCTCCGCCGGCGATTTGATGATAATCATGCGCGCAAAGCCTTGCGTATCTCCTCAAAAACGACATCCGGACCGGTTGTCATGCCATTTATACGGGACAGGAGCTTCTTTTCATCGTAGTAGGCCACGAGCGGGGCCGTATTCGCGTTGTAAACCTCGATGCGGTTCCGCACCGTTTCCTCTTCGTCGTCGCCGCGCTTTCGGAGCGCGCCGCCGCACAGATCGCAAAAGCCCTCGCGCGCGGGCGGGATGTTCGTCACGTGATAGGACGCGCCGCAGTCTTTGCACACGCGGCGTCCGGATATCCGCCGCACGAGTTCCTCCGTCGGAACATCCATCAGAAAAACCCTGTCGATCGCCCTGCCCGCGGCGGTCAGATGCCGCTCCAGCGCATCCGCCTGTTCCGTCGTCCGCGGAAAACCGTCGAGCAGGAAACCCTCCCGGCAGTCCGCCTCGTCTATGCGTTCCAGCGCGATGGCGATCACAATCGCGTCGGGAACCAACTCGCCTCGGTCCATATAGGCTTTCGCTTCCTTGCCGAGCGCCGTCCCCCGCGCGATATTCTCCCTGAATATATCGCCCGTGGAAACGGACGGAATCCCAAGCAGACCCGTAAGCTTCGCGGCCTGCGTGCCCTTGCCGGAGCCGGGGGCGCCGAGCAGTATGAGGTTCTTGCCTTTTCGCTCCGTCATTTCAGGAATCCTTGATAATTCCGCATTACCATCTGCGATTCAAGCTGCTTCATCGTGTCGAGACCGACGCCCACCGCTATGAGCAGGGAGGTGCCGCCGAAGCTGATCTGCAGCGCGGTCGCGCCCTGAATCAGCGTGGGGAGCGTCGCGATCACCGCGAGAAAGACGGCGCCGACAAAGGTTATGCGCGTCATAACCCTGTTCAGGTATTCCGTCGTCGCCCGTCCGGGCCTTATGCCGGGAACAAAGCCGCCGTTCGCCCGCATATTGTCCGAAACCTCCTTGGGGTTGAAAGTCACCGCCGTATAGAAGTAGGTGAAAAACATGATGAGGATCACGTTCAACGCCCCGTAGGTCCATACGCCGAAGCCGCCGCCCGCGGGCGACAGCCAGTTTGTGATCCATTGCGAAACGCCGGACGTGGGCGACATGAAATATTGGATCGTAAGCGGGAATTGCAATATCGAAAGCGCGAATATGACGGGAATGACGCCCGCCTGATTGACCTTGATCGGGATATGCGTACTCTGTCCGCCGTACATCTTCCTGCCGACGACGCGCTTGGCGTACTGCACGGGAATGCGCCGCTGGCCCTGCTGCACCTCCACGATGCCCACGACCACGATCAGCGCGAAGATCGCGAAGAGGATGAGGGAGATCAGCGAAACCTGCCCCGCCCTGTACTGCACAAAGGAATTGTACACGGCAAAGGGCGCGCGCGCGATAATGCCCCCGAAGATGATCAGCGATATGCCGTTGCCTATGCCGTTCTCGTTGATCTGCTCGCCGAGCCACATCAGGAAAGCCGTGCCCGCCGTCAGCGTCAGCACGATAACCGCATACGAGAAGAAGCCCGCGTCCGCTTGGATCGCCGGCCGAAACAGCCCCACCGTCATGCCGATGGCCTGAATGAAAGCCAGAATGACCGTCAGATAGCGCGTGTACTGCGCGATCTTCTTCCGGCCCTCCGTCCCCTCCTTGGCCAGGGCCTCCAGATAGGGGATGGCGATGGTCAGAAGCTGCAGGATGATGGATGCCGTAACGTAAGGCGTAATGCTCAGGGCAAAGATCGTGAAGTTGCTGAAAGCGCCGCCCGAGAAAAAGTTAAAAAATTCAAAGAGTCCGCCGCCGCCGCTGAACATGCCCTCCAGTTCGTCCCTGTCGATGAACGGCACGGGGATGTTGGCGCCCACGCGAAACACAAGAAGCATCAGAAGCGTAAAGATCATCTTTTTTCGGATATCCGCGACTTTCCAAGCCTGGGCGACCGTCTTTAGCATATTCATCCTACAATCACCTCTGCCTTACCGCCGGCGGCCTCGATCGTCGCTGCGGCGGCCTTGCTGAATTTGTGGGCTTTCACGGTGAGGTTTTTTTCAAGCGTGCCTTCGCCGAGGATCTTGACGCCGTTCAGGGGCTTTCTCACGATACGGTGACGGAGCAAGAGTTCCGGCGTGATCTCCGTGCCCGCCTCGAAGCGGTTGAGTTCCCCGACGTTCAATATCGCGTACTCTTTCTTCCATATGTTCGTGAAACCGCGTTTGGGTATGCGCCGGTAGAGGGGCATCTGGCCGCCCTCAAAACCCGGACGCGTGCCGCCGCCGCTTCTGGAATTCTGGCCGTTCATGCCGCGCCCGGCCGTCTTGCCCTGTCCGGTCGCCGTGCCTCTGCCCTTGCGCTTGGGCGCTTTCGTCGAGCCGGCGGGCTTTCTCAATTCATGCAATTTCATAGTGGTTTCCTCATACCTTGTATTCTACGCGTCCGGCGCGTCCGTCACCGTTACGAGATGCCGAACCTTCCTGACGGCGCCGCGGGTTTGCGGCGTGTCGGGCAATTCGACCTCGCTTTGCATCTTTCCCAGCCCCAGCGCTTCGACCGTCCTCCTTTGGGAGGGAGCGGCGCCGATGGGACTCTTCGTAAGCTTGATTCTGATGAGCTTATCAGCCATTTCGCTTAGCCTCCTATCCCAAGATTTCTTCTTTTGTCTTGCCCCTGAGCCTGCTGATCTGTTCGACGGTCTTGAGTTCGCGCAGACCCTCTATCGTCGCGTTGGCCATGTTGCAGGCGTTGTTCGAGCCGATGGATTTGGCCCGCACGTCTTTCACACCCGCGAGTTCAAGCACCATGCGCACCGAACTGCCGGCGATGACGCCCGTGCCGGGCGCCGCCGGGATGATGAGTACCTGTCCCGCGCCGAATATGCCGAGCGACCTGTGGGGGATCGTGGTTCCGACCATCGGAACGCGGATCAGCTTCTTCTTCGCGTCCTCTATGGCCTTGCGGACGGCCTCGGGTATCTCGCGCGCCTTTCCGAGCCCGACGCCCACGTGCCCCGCCTCGTCGCCGACGGCGACGGCCACGCTGAAACGCATGTTTCTGCCGCCCTTGACCGTCTTGGCAACGCGCCTGATGCTGACGATGGATTCTTTCAGCTCCATGCCGGAGGCGTCTATGGTATTTTGCCGTATCATACTCTGCCCCTCCTTAGAATTTAAGCCCGGCTTCACGAGCCTTGTCGGCCAGCTCTTTCACCCGTCCGTGGTATAGGAAACCGCCCCTGTCGAACGCGACCTCTTGGATGCCCTTTTCGATCGATTTCTTCGCTATGGCTTCGCCGACCAGCCCCGCGGCTTCCTTGTTGCCGCCGCAACCGATCCGGCTCTTGATCTCTTTCTCCAGTGTGGAGGCCGTCGCCAGCGTCGTGCCGTTCACGTCGTCTATAAGTTGCGCGGACATGTTTTTCAGGCTTTTGTACACGCACAGCCTCGGCTTTTCGGGCGTGCCGCGCAGGGTCTTTCTGATCCGCCTGTGCCGCGCGAGGCGCTTGTCGTTTCTGCTTTCTTTCGCCACTTTATCTTCATCCTCCTATTTCTTGCCCGTCTTGCCCTCTTTCCTGCGGATCACCTCGTTCTCATAGCGGATGCCCTTGCCCTTGTAGGGTTCCGGGGGTCTGAAAGACCGCACGACGGCGGCGTAATTGCCCACGACGGACTTGCTGATACCCTTTACGAGTATCTCCGTGGGACTCGGCGTTTCCGTCGAGATTCCCGCGGGGTCCTTGAGTTCGACGGGATGCGAATATCCGAGGCTCAACACGAGCGCATCGCCTTTCTTTTCGGCCCTGTACCCCACGCCGTTTATTTGAAGCTTCTTCACAAAGCCGTCCGTTACGCCCGTCACCATGTTCGCGATCAAGCTCCTCGACAGTCCGTGTGCGGAGCGCGCGGTCTTGCCGTCGCCCGCGCACGTCACAAGAAGCGCGCCGTCTTTCAATTCCAGCTTGATCAGCGCGCTGATCTTCTCCCGCAACTCGCCTCCCGGTCCCTTTACGGAAACCGTGTTGTCCGCGTCCACCTCGATCGCGACGCCGGCGGGGATCACGACGGGTTTTTTACCGATTCTCGACATTTCCCCTCCTCCTACCACACATAACAGATCACTTCGCCGCCCACGCCCAGCTTGCGGGCATCCTTGTCGCTGATCACGCCGCTCGAGGTGGAGATAATGGCTATGCCGAGACCGCCCAGCACCTTGGGAACATCGTCCGCCTTGGCGTATACCTTGAGGCCCGGCTTCGATATCTTCTTGATGCCGCTGATCACCTTTTCCTTGCCGCCGCCGTATTTCATCTGAATGCGAAGCACGCCCTGCTTATTGTCCTCGATCACGTCAAAACCCCTTATATAACCCTCCGCCGTCAGGATCCCGGCTATGGATTTCTTCATCTTCGACGCGGGAACATCGACGGTCGTATGCCCTACCGTATTCGCGTTCCTTATCCTTGTGAGCATATCCGCAATGGGGTCAGTCATTGTCACTGCCATGCACCTCCTAATATATTGCCCGGTACCCTTACCAGCTCGCCTTTTTCACGCCGGGGATCTCACCCTTGTAAGCCAGCTCCCTGAAGCAAATCCTGCATATCCCGTATTTCCGCAACACCGAATGCGGCCGGCCGCATATGCGACACCGCGTATACGCCCGCGTCGAAAACTTTGCTTTCCTCTGCTGTTTGATCTTGAGAGAGGTCTTTGCCATAGCCTTGCCCTCCTATTTCTCAAACGGCATACCGAGCAAAGACAGCAGGGCCGCCGCCTCTTCGTCGGTTTTTGCCGATGTCGTAAAGATGATGTTCATGCCTTTGACCTTGTCCACCCGGTCGTAGACGATCTCGGGGAATATGGATTGCTCCTTGACGCCGAGCGAATAGTTGCCCCTGCCGTCGAAGGAATTCTTGCTGACGCCTCTGAAGTCCCGCACGCGGGGCAGCACGATGTTGAAGAACTTGTCCGCGAACACATACATGTTTTCGCCCCTGAGCGTGACCTTGCAACCCACGGACATGCCCTGACGCACCTTGAAATTCGCGATGGATTTCTTGGCCTTGGTCACGACGGGCCGCTGCCCGCTGATGAGCGCCAACTCCTCGACCGCGGTCTCCATGAGCTTCGTGTTGTCTTTCGCCTCTCCGAGACCCATGTTGATTGTAATCTTCTCTAATTTCGGAACCTGCATCGCATTGCTGTAATGAAACTTTTCGCGCAGAGCGGGAAAGGCTTCTTTCAGATATGCTTCTTTCATTCTCACCGCCAAGACACGCGCCCCCTTTCCTAATCGATCGCTTCGCCTGTTCTCTTGGAAATTCTGATTTTTTCACCGTTTTCAAAGCGATAGCCGATTCGCGTCGGCGCCTTTGCCTTGCTGTCGTAGTACATGACGTTGGATATATCGATCGGACCCTCTTGGTGCTTGATCTCGCTGGGGGTTTTCCGCGTCTGCTTCGCGTGCTTCGTCTGGATGTTCACGCCCTCCACGATGAGCTTGCCCGCCTTGGGTATCGCTTTCAGCACCTTGCCGCGCTTGCCCTTATCCTTGCCGGTAATGACCTGCACGGTGTCGTCTTTTTTAATCCGCATCTCTCGCGCCCTCCTACAATACTTCCGGCGCCAACGACACGATCTTCATGAAACTCTTTTCGCGAAGTTCCCTTGCCACAGGCCCGAATATGCGGGTACCGACGGGATTCTTGTCCTCCTTGATGATCACCGCCGCGTTCTGATCGAATTTCACATAGCTGCCGTCCGCGCGGCGGGCGCCGGTCTTGGTCCTGACCACGACCGCTTTTACGACCTCACCCTTCTTGACGACCCCGCCCGGCGTGGCCTGCTTG
>JAITKU010000010.1 GCA_031278255.1 Eubacteriales Family XIII. Incertae Sedis bacterium
GCGGCGGCCTTTTCCGCCTCCGCCTCCGCTTCGGGTTCAGCGGCAGGGATCGGGGGCGTCTCCGCTTCGGGTTCTGCGGCGTCTCCCGCGCCGAGGGGAGCTTCCGCTTCCGCCGATTCTTCGGGAATCGCTTCTTCCGCGATCTCGGGCTTGCGGGCGATGATCTCTCCGTCCACCGTTATGGCGTCGATTTCAACCAAGGTGTAGGGTTGCCTGTGCCCACGTTTCTTTCTGTAATCCTTTTTTGCCTTATACTTGAAAGTGACGACCTTCTTGGCTTTGCCGTTTTCGACGGTCGTCGCGAGTACGCGGACGGCGTCCAGATACGGCGTGCCGACCCGCACGGAATCGTCCGCATTCAGATACAGAACGCGGTCAAACGCAAACTGCGCGCCCTGTTCCGTATCGAGCCTTTCGATGAAAAGGCGATCGCCCGGTTCCACGGCATACTGCTTCCCGCCGGTTTTGATTACTGCATACATAATTCAATTACCTCCTCTGCCCTTCTCGCCATCAGGGTCGCGGTCATCCGCGTTCAAACCCTTTCTGAGCGGCTTACAAATCAAAATAATACCATAGAACCGGGGGCATGTCAATGTGCTTTCAACATCCATGGAAATTAATTGCCGTAAAAAACCGGGGGGACCGGGCACGCATATCAAAAGCCTCGCAAAGAGGCTTTTGACTGTCGGCGAATCCGCTGTTCGATTTGATACACGCTGAAATTAAAACGTGCATCCCGGGCTTCGTTCCTATACCAAGGTGTTCATCAAAAGGCCCACATTGGAATAGCGATTATAGGATTGATAGTCGTAGTAACCCGTGTTGTTCATGGCTTTCGCGCTCGTATTCGTGTAATAAGCGGGGTTGTTTTTGATGCCTGAGGCCACTTTCTCAAGCCTGCTCGCGAAACCGTAGTTCGCGGAAGAACTCTGCGAGAGGAACTTGTTGAGTTCGCCGTTCTCCGAAGCACTCTTCAGCTTTTCCGCATCGACCTGCAACAAGCCGTCGGAACCCATCTTGACGCCGATGCGATCGAGGGACGGCATATAGGTCTTGACCGCGCTCACGATATCGTCAAACAGGCGTTCGGACCCCGTCCCCACATTTTCATACACCGCCGACAGCAATTTGTTCGTGCCGTCCACGACATTCTTAACCGCACCCACAGCTTTTTCGCCGTCCGCGCCCGCAGCCTGCGACGCGGCGCCGAGCGCCGCTTTCAACTCGCTTGCGCCGGACTTGATCGTTTTCAAATACTTCAGCGCGTTCGCATCCACGCCCGCACGCTTCAAGGCATCGTTGCTCCCGGAACCGAGACCGCCGCTTGCGATCGTATCGAGCGCGCCGTTTCCGAAAACGGAGGACGCGCCGCTCTTTTTCGCCGCTTCGGTCAACATGTTGAACAGCGAACTGTTGTTGCGTTCGATGTTGTAAAGCGAACGCAACCCGGAACTGTAACCGTAGAGGGAACTTATACCGCTCAATGCGCCTAAATCCGCCATATTGTATCATCTCCTTACATAAATCTACCTTATATATTGTACCCCCTTTTCGGTGTTTTAACAAGATTTTTTTCGGGGATTTTTCGATTGCGATCCGATTATTTTATCGGCATAAAACGCTTTTTCTTGATCTTTCCGCGCAAATGGATTATACTGTACGGTATACACACAAACAGGATATCGCCGCACAAACGGCCCCGGGCGACCGGGGCGGGGTTTTGCGCGGCGCGCGCATGAAAACGGAGGTTTCGGATATGCAAGACAGACTTGAAGCGACGCCGGCGGAGGGAAAATCCTCCCGATTGAATTTTGGCCTGCTCACCTTGACGATCTTCGGCGCTTTCCTGATCTTCGGGCTGTCCGAGAACGTAAAAGGCCCCGCGATCCCCGCCATCCAAGCGGATTTCGGGATCGGGGAATTTCAAGTGGGCCTCCTGCTCGCCGTCAACGCTTTCGGCTATCTCGTCGCCTGCGGCTATACCGCGCCGCTGGCCACCCGTATCGGACTCAAGACCACACTCGCGATCAGCCTGATCGCCATGGCGCTCAGCGGCATCGGGATATGCTTCTCGCTCGGATTTCTCACCTTGGCTTTGGCTTTCTTCGCGCTCTACCTCGCAAACGGTATGCTGGAGATCACGCTCGGCCTCATGGCCGCGACGATCTTTACGAAGAACACGGGCGCCATGCTCAACATCTCGCACTTTTTCTACGGGATCGGATCGATGATCGGACCCTTGCTCTCCGCGCGGCTCATGGCGGCGCACATAGAGGAATTCCGGTTCGGCTGGCGATACATGTATCTCATCGTCCTGTTCTTCTCTCTTCTCCCGCTCATTTCGGGCGCTGCGGGCCGTTTTTCGGGGCGGGCGGACAAAAAGCAAAAGGCGGGTGTTCGCGCTTTTTTGAAAACGCCTTTTGCATGGCCCGTCATTTGGGCCTTGTCTTTAAGCGCCGTTTGCGAGATGGGCATAGGCGGCTGGCTGGTCAATTTTCTGGAAAAATCCTATGCCTTTGACCGCGGCGGCGCAGCCCTTGTATTGGCGGCCTTTTTCGCCTGTTTTACGGTGGCGCGTCTCGTCCTCGGTCCTCTCACGGACAGGATCGGATTCATGAAATCCCTGCTGATCCTCACGGCTTTCTCGGGCCTTGCGGTCGTCGTCGGCGTCGCCGCAGGACGTCCCGGCGTGGTGCTTCTCGTCGTGTCCGGGATCGGCATCTCCCCGATCTATCCCACGCTGCTCGCCGCGGTCGCGAAGCTCTTTGCGGATGAGATATACGCGGCCATGACCGTGGTTTTGACCGTTATGGGCATTATTTCGATGGCGTCCAACCTCGTGCTGGGCGGCCTCATCGATGGGACGCGGCGGATATTCATCCATTTCTACGGGGAAGCCGGCCTCGGCATGGCCTATGCGACGGGTATCGTCTTTCTCGGCCTGTGCTGTCTGCTCGCTTTCGCCGCGGTCGCGGTACTCAAGCGCCGGCTGGAGCGGGAGGGCCGCATGGTGTGAGACCGGGTCCTTGCGTCCGCCGCCCGGGTTTTCGTATTTTCCCGCGCGCCGGCGTTCCGCGCTTTATCCCCTCCCCGTCCGCCGCAGCGCCTTGCTCACCGCGAAAGGAATGCCGAGCAGGGCCATGACCGCGCCCGTCCCGACGAGAAGCAAGTCTATGGATACCCGATCCGCCGCAGGGCCGAAAAGGAGCATGCCCAGCGGCATCAGCGCGCTGTTCAGCATCGTCATTACCGAAAAAACCCGTCCCATGAAAGCGGGATCCACCGTGGACTGCAACAAACCCATCGCCGGCGCGTTGTAGAGCGGCATGGTCACACCCATGACCGCCATGATTCCGATATAGATCGGAAATACGCCCGTCACGCCCAGTCCGATGGTTTCAAGCCCGAACAGTACGCAGGCGAGAGAGAGGGTGAAAGCATGGGTTTTGAACCCGCCCCACAGGCCGATCAGGATGCCGCCCGCCATCATTCCGATTGAGAACGCGATCTCTATCGCGGCCAAGCGCCACACGTCGTCCCCGAAGTTCCTCGCGACTTGGAGCGGGGTCAGAAACATGGCGGGCGACGCGAAGAACATGAAGATCGCCGAAAGGGAGAGCAGCAACCGGATATATCGGTGTTCCCTTGTATAGCGCAACCCCTCTTTCATATCGTGAAAGTATTTCGACCTTTTTCGTTCGACGCCCGTTTGCGCGACCGCGAACGGCGCGTTCGGATCGCCCGGCGGCGGTTGCCCGTGCGCGGGCGCCACCTCCTCCGCCACGCGTTTGCCCGCCGCCGCAGGTACGTCCGCCGGGGGGACCTTGACGAAGAAAAACAGGATGCTTATGCCGACGGCGGCGGTGAACACGTCGAGGAAGAACAGGGTTTCGAGAGGCGCAACGGACATGAGAACGCCGCTTATCGCAGGCGCCGTCAACATCGCAAAGGATTGTATACTGCTCTGCAAGCCGTTTACCCGCATCAGATGCTCCGCCGGGACAATCTGCGGGATAAAAGCGCCGACCGCCGGCATCTGCACACCCTGCCCGAAAGAGCGCACCGCCGCGCAGAACAGCAGAAGCCCCATACTGTCGAATCCCATGATCAGCACGAGCGCGACGATCAGGCTCGCGGCGGCGATCGATCCGTCCGCTATGTTGATGAGGTGTTTCCGATTGAAGCGGTCCGCCCAGACGCCGCCGAAAGGCGCAGTCAAAAACATCGGGAGAAATCCGACGATGGTGAACACGGTCATCATGGCACCGGACCCGGTTTTCAATGTCACATGCCACAGGATGGCGTATTGCACGACCGCGGAACCGAAAAGGGACAGGGCTTGGCCGCTCAGAAACAGCGCGATATTCTTTTTCAATCGTTCGGTTCCTCTTTACCGCTCGATCACGACGCCGTCCTCGTCTACGATCATGTCGCTTCCGCCGCGCAGGAGTTCGTTTTCCGCTTCGTCCGCGCTCGCGCAGGGCGGCGCCGGCTTCAGGGTGGCGAGGACAAGCTCCTCTATGCGCTTCATGATATCGGGATGTTCCCGCAGGAAGAGCTTGACGTTCTCCCGCCCCTGCCCGATCCGGTTGCCCTCAAAGCTGTACCAAGCGCCGGACTTGTCCACGACCCGCAGCTCGGCGGCGGAATCGAGCAGATCGCCCTCCTTGGATATGCCGCTGCCGTACATGATATCGAATTCGGCCTGCTTGAACGGAGGCGCCACCTTGTTTTTCACGATCTTGGCTCTGGTTCTGCTCCCGAGAACGGAATCCCCGGACTTGATGTTTTCGATCTTGCGCACGTCTATGCGCATACTCGAATAGAATTTCAGCGCGCGCCCGCCCGTCGTCACCTCCGGGCTGCCGTAGATCACGCCGACCTTTTCACGCAGCTGGTTGATGAATATCGCGCAGGTGTTGGATTTGTTGATGGCGCCGGCCAGCTTTCTGAGAGCCTGCGACATCAGGCGCGCCTGCAGACCGACGTGCGCGTCGCCCATATCCCCCTGTATCTCCGCCCTCGGAACGAGCGCGGCCACGGAGTCCACGACAACAACGTCTATCGCGCCGCTTCGCACGAGCAGTTCGCATATCTCAAGCGCTTGTTCCCCCGTGTCGGGCTGGGAAACGAGCAGGTTGTCCGTGTCCACGCCGAGTTTTTTCGCGTAATCGGGATCGAGCGCGTGTTCGGCGTCTATGAACGCGGCCTTGCCGCCCAGTTTCTGGGCCTCCGCTATGATGTGCAGCGTCAGCGTGGTCTTGCCCGAGGATTCGGGTCCGAAAACCTCCACGATCCTGCCGCGGGGCACGCCGCCGATCCCCGTCGCGACATCTATGCTCACCGAACCCGTGGGGATGGCCGCGATGTTCAGCTTGGCGCCGTCGTCGCCCAGCTTCATGATGGCCCCTTTCCCGAATTGTTTCTGGATCTGCGCCAGCGCCGCCTCCAGCGCCTTTTCTTTCTCTTCTCTGTTTATGTTGATCGCCATCTTTCCCTCCGCAATTTCAGAACATATGTTCTTTTCCAATCATACAGCATTTTTCACGCGAGGTCAAGGGTTTTTTTGTGAGATTTTTCCCGAAAATTTCCCCAGCCCGATCAGATTATAGCATGTATTTCTATATTTGTAAATAGATTTCAAGAAAAAAATGTATGAATTGTGAAAAATATATAAATTCCGTGAGGGCGGCCGCTCCGCCCCCGCGCCGGCGGCAAAGACGCGCGCAAAGCGGGCAGGCCGCGCGAACCGTAGGGCGCAACGCGCAAAGGACAGCCCGCGCGCGGCGCGCTCAGCCCTCCCCCGCGCCCACCAAGCGCAGGATCATGGAAAGCATGGACAGGACCGCGTGTCGCCGATTGCGGTAGCGGTCCGCGCCGCGCATACGGATTTCCTCGCAATGCGCCGCGCCGTCGAACACGCAGGCGATGTAGGTGAGGCCGACCGGTTTTTCCGGCGTCCCGCCGCCGGGTCCCGCGATGCCCGTGACGGCGATGGCGAGGCGGCTGCCCGTGCGCGCGGCAAGGCCTTGCGCCATGGCCAGCGCGCATTCCCGGCTGACGGCGCCGTATCGTTCGAGTATCTCCCGCGAAACGCCGAGTTCCTCCGTCTTGGCGCGGTTGCTGTACGCGACGATGCCGCGTTCAAAGACCGCGGATATGCCCGGGATATCCGTCATTTCCGCGGCGAACATGCCGCCGGTGCAGGATTCGGCGCAGGAAAAGCCGATACCCTCCGCGATCAGCCTGCGCGCGACCACCTGCGCGAGTTCCGCGTCGTCGTCGCTGAATACATAGGCGCCGATACGATCGAGAACCGCGCGCTCCGTCTCCTCGACCGCCGCCCGCGCCTCCGCTTCCGTGGCGCGCTTTGAGGCGATGCGCAGACTGCATTCGCCCTCTTTGGCGTAGGTTGCGAGCGTGGGATCGGTCTGCGCCGCGATCAGGTCCCCGAGGGCCGTTTCCAGAGAGGACTCCCCGAGTCCGAACGTGCGCAGCAATTTGTAAAAAATGACGCTCTGCGACTTCGAGGCGAGGAAAGGCCGCGCGTCGTTCTCGAACATGGGTTTCATCTCGCGCGGCGGCCCCGGCAGGCATATCGCGATCCGGCCGCCGTCCTCGAGCGCGAAGCCGGGCGCCGTCCCGTACGCGTTTCGGAATATGACGGCCCGCGCGGGCAAATAGGCCTGCTTCTTGTTGTTCTCCGTCATGGGGCGGCCGACCTGCTTAAAAAAGCCCTCGATCGCGTCCAGCGCGCGCCGGTCCAAAACGAGACTGTCGTGCAGTTCCTCCGTCAGGATCTCCTTGGTCAGATCGTCCTGCGTCGGACCGAGACCGCCCGTCGTAATGACGAGATCGCAGTCCTCGTATGCGAGCCGCAGCACGCGGCGCAGCCTGTCGGGGTTATCGCCCACGGTGTAATGATACAGGACATCTATGCCGAGAAGCTGCAACTGCCCGGACAGATAAACCGCATTCGTATTCGTGATCTGCCCGAAAAGAAGTTCGGTGCCGACGCTGATCAGGCTTGCTTTCATTATATCGATATCCTCCTGTCCCTTGTCTAAGGATTCGTTACGGAATAAACCGGACATTTGGCTTGCCTTTTTTCCGCCGAACTGTGTTGCAAAGCCTCGCCGAACCTTAGGGTTCGTCTGCGTTTTGCGCCTTGCTCGACGAAAA
>JAITKU010000203.1 GCA_031278255.1 Eubacteriales Family XIII. Incertae Sedis bacterium
GCATCTGTATGTGTGTGTTCCTGAAGATTGCAGACGGGATCGTCCTCCGCCGTAAGGGCCGGCAGCGAGAGCGCGTAAAATACGATGAGAACGACGATCAAGCCCGCGAGGCGCAGGGCTGCGGAAGATATGCGGCCGCGGGGCTTGCCCGCAAACGGTATTTGTATTTCTTTTCGCAGATCGTCGCGCATTCAGACCTCCGCCTTTCGGTGAATTTCAATGAAAATTGTACTTCCATTATTTAGTATACTGTATTTTGGTCACAGTTTGGTGTATTTTTTTAAAGAAATTTCAATTTTTTTATAAAAAATGCTGTTTTTCGGATTGCGATGTATCCTTTGAAACATTGCGGCAAAAAAAAACGGCGCATTGCGCTGCGTTTTTCAACAATTTCAAGCCGTCTTTTCGGTCACACCGGCGACAAGAACGGCGGCGCGGGGCGCTTCACTCCACGCGTCCGAACGCGCTGAGGGGCCAGACCCTGAACGCCACCTTGCCGATGATCTGTTCGTCGCTGACCGCGCCGATCGCGCTCGCGCGGCTGTCCACCGAACTCGCGCGGCGGTCGCCCATGACAAACCAGCGTCCGTCCGGCACCTGGTAGGGCAGTTCTATATCGCAGTTGCCCGGCGCTTTCTCCGGGGCGTAGGGTTCGTCAAGCGTCTCTCCGTTCACCGAAACCACGCCGTTCTCGTCGATGTCCACCCATTCCCCGGACAGGGCGATGACGCGTTTGAGCAGGGCCTTGTTGTTGTAGTGGAAAGCGATGATGTCTCCCCGCTTAAGCCCGCTCTGTTTGAACGATATGACGATCTCCCCGTCCCTCAGTGTCGGCAGCATGCTTTCCCCGTAAACCCTGAGTACGGGGACCCACAGCGTGGAGATCAACACGGATACGGCCGCAACGATCAGCAGCGCCTTGGCCGCGCTCCACATCGCCGTGCGAAAGGCTTTCGACCGCTCCCTGCGCCGCAGCTCATCTTCTATGAGCGCCCTCGCGGGGCGCTGCGGCCGCGCGCCGTCGCTGTCGCCGCCGTTCATGCCTCCTCGCCTCCGCCGTCTGCGGGAAGCTCTTGCTGCGCAAAGATGGGATTTCCGCGTATCATATCATCGAGTTCCGTGTGGGCCTTTACGAATCGATCCACCCGATTTCTGAAATCCCTCCAAAGTTCCTCCACCGTCTGCCTTTCGAGCGTCTCGCGCGCGGCGGCGCGCTGCTCGGCGTCCCTTAGGATTTCCTCGGCGCGCCGACTCAACTCCTCTTCCTTTTTCTCCATCCGAAGCCTGCTTTCGGACTCCATGACGCGCAGACTTTCGAGGTAGATGTTCGCGCTCTCCTGCGCCGCCTGCATGACGCCGCCGATCCGCAGGGAAGCCTCGGCGATGGAGCCGGCATCCTCCATGATGAGTACGCGCTGCGCAAGGCGTTCCGAGAGCGCCCGGTTTTCGGCGCCCAGCCGTTCTATCTCTTCCTCCTGCATACGCATGATGTTCAACAGGTCCGTTTTTCCGAGCGAACGCAATTGTTTTTCTTTCATATTGCCTTTTCTCCCTCGGCGCGCTCCGCCGATCTCCCGCAACCGCCCGCGCCCTCCCCATCGAGGCTGTGCGTCGGCGGCTTCTTTGTCTCCCACTATATCAATTTCGACCGACTTTGTAAATATAATGTTGTGTTTTTTGTCATAATATACCCGTTTTAAATATTATCCGGTTTTTAAAAGCTCAAGGCGTTCCCGCTGATATCCACCGTGAAGCTGTCGCCCTCCCGGATTTCGCCTTTGACGATGCGCGCGGCGATCGCCGTTTCGATGTTCTTCTGCAGGTAGCGCTTGATGGGCCGCGCGCCGTAGGTCGGCGAATAGGTTTCCCGCGCGATAAAGCGCTTCGTGACCTCGGTGAAGTTCACCTCTATGTTCTTCTCCGCGAGGCGTTCGCCGATGCCGGCGAGCGCGATCTCGATGATCCGCACCATGTCATTCTCGGTGAGCGGCGAGAATACCACAATATCGTCTATGCGGTTCAGAAATTCGGGCCGGAAGCAGCCTTTCATTTCCTCCAGCACCCTGTCTTTCACGCCCTCATCCACGCTGCCGTCCTCTTTGATGTTTTCGATCAGATAGGGGCTGCCGATGTTCGAGGTCATGATGATGATCGTATTCTTGAAGTCCACGGTCCTGCCTTGGTTGTCCGTCAGGCGGCCGTCGTCCAGAAGCTGCAAAAGCACATTGAACACGTCGGGATGCGCCTTTTCTATCTCGTCGAAGAGGATCACGCTGTAGGGCCGCCGGCGAACGGACTCCGTGAGCTGCCCGCCCTCGTCGTATCCGACGTAGCCCGGAGGCGCCCCGACGAGCCTGGATACGGCGTGCTTCTCCATGTACTCGGACATATCGATGCGAATCAGGCTCTTTTCCGTGTCGAAGAGCGCCACGGAGAGCGCCTTTGCCAATTCCGTCTTTCCCACGCCCGTCGGGCCGAGGAAGATGAACGAACCCACGGGGCGCGTGATATCCTTGAGGCCGGCGCGCGCGCGCAAAACGGCCTCGGAAACCGCGTTCACGGCCTCATCCTGCCCGACGACCCGCCTGTGCAGGATGGCGGGGAGCTGCAGCAGCTTTTCCTTTTCGGATTCCACGAGCCTGCTGACGGGTATGCCCGTCCACTTGGAAACGACCTCCGCGATCTCTTCCTCCGTGACCTCTTCTTTCAGCAGGCGTTTTTCCTTGGCCGCTTCCGCGCGAAACTGCTCACCCGCCAGTTTTTTCTCGAGTTCGGGCAGCGCGCCGTATTTGAGCTGCGCGAGCTTTTCGAGATCGTAGCGCTGTTCGGCCTCTTCGATCTGAAGCTTGAGTTCCTCGATCTGCTGCTTCGCGCCCTTGAGTTCCGTGATGGCTTTCTTCTCGTTCTCCCATTGGGCGCGCATCTGATCGTTGGCCTCTTTCAACTCCGACAGCTCATTGTCGATGTGTTCGAGGCGAAGCTTGGAAGCGCTGTCGCTCTCCTTGCCGAGCGCCTGCTTCTCGATCTCAAGCTGCATGATCTTGCGGGCTTTCTCGTCGAGTTCGGTCGGGAGGCTGTCTATCTCCGTGCGAATCTTGGCGGCGGCCTCGTCCATCAGGTCTATGGCCTTGTCCGGCAGGAAGCGGTCGCTGATATAGCGATCCGAGAGCGTCGCGCAGGCGATGAGGGCGCCGTCCGTAATGCGTACGCCGTGGTGTATCTCGAAGCGCTCTTTCAGGCCGCGCAGTATGGAGATCGTATCCTCTATCGTGGGTTGATCGATGAATATCTTTTGAAACCGCCGCTCGAGCGCGGCGTCTTTTTCGATGTACTTCCTGTATTCGTCCAAGGTCGTGGCGCCTATGCAGTGCAGTTCGCCGCGCGCCAGCAGGGGCTTGAGCAGGTTGCCGGCGTCCATCGCGCCCTCCGCCCTGCCCGCGCCCACGATGTTGTGCAGTTCGTCGATGAACAGCAGGATGCGCCCGTCCGACTTCTCGATCTCATTCAGCACGGACTTGAGCCTTTCCTCGAATTCGCCGCGGAATTTGGCGCCCGCGATCAGCGCGCCCATATCCAGCGCGTAGATCGTTTTGTCTTTCAAGCCCTCGGGCACGTCGCCGCTCCTGATGCGCTGCGCGAGGCCCTCGACGACCGCCGTCTTGCCGACGCCGGGTTCGCCTATCAGCACGGGGTTGTTCTTCGTCCTGCGGGACAGGATTTGGATCGTGTTGCGAATCTCCGCGTCGCGGCCGATCACGGGGTCAAGCTTTCCCTCCCGCGCCATCTGCACGAGGTCGCGCCCGTATTTGTTCAGCGCGTCGTAGTTGTTTTCCGGGTTTTGATTCGTGACACGCTGGTTGCCGCGCACCGTGGTCAGGGCCTGCAGGAAGCCCTCGCGCGTCACCTTATGCCTGCGGAGTATCTTCGCGCCGGCCGTTCCCCGCTCGTCTATGATGGCGAGGTAGATATGCTCCACGCTGACAAACTCATCCTTGAAATCTTCCGTTATCTTCGCGGCCGCCGTCAAGACCTGATTCAGACGGCGCGTCGTGTACATGTTGTCGCCGGCGCCCTGCACCTTGGGCAGGCGCTCGAGTTCCGCCTGCAATTCGCCGACCATCTCCGTCACATTGACATCCATAAGCTTCAGAAGCTTGGGAATCAGCCCGTCCTGCTGCATCAGCAGGGCAAGATGCAAATGCTCCGTATCTATCTGTTGATGTCCCTCCGAGATCGCTATATTTTGACATTCCAGCATGGCTGATTGCGTGTTCTGCGTAAATTTTTCAAAATTCATACTTGCCTCCATTGCCCCTTTCCCGTGTGCGGCGCAGAGCCGCGAAAACGAATTCTGTTTATCTTTACCACAAAATTAGCACTCCAAACATCGGAGTGCTAATTTTGAGACAATTATCGCCATATGTATATATGCGGAATCACAGAAGCAGCGGCCCGAGCAACGCGGTCCACACGGTATTGAGAAAATCAAACAGCGCCGAAAGCGCCGGCGTCATGACGCGGCTCGTCACGCCGAGCAGGATCAGGACCATCAGGATCGGGAAGCCGAAATTGTATAGGCTGTACCAAAACCTGTAGCGCCGCAGGTCGAAGATCTCCGTCACGATGTTGAAGCCGTCGAGCGGCGGAACGGGCAGCAGGTTGAAGATCATCAGCGCAAGGTTCATCCAAACGATGCCCCAAAAGATGGGTTCGAGCGTGCCGAAGAGACGCGGACTCAAAAAGCCGCCGCGATAGGCGATCATGGCCAAAACGCAGTAGAGTCCGTAAAACAAAAAGGCCAGCACGAAGTTCATCGTGACGCCCGCTATGGACACGATGAAGCTCGAACGGCGCACATTCCTGAAGTTTTGCGGCGAGATTTGGACGGGACGCCCCCAGCCGAAGCCGATCAGGAGCAGGGCGATCAGACCGATCGGATCGAAATGCCGGAGGGGGTTCAGCGTGACGCGCCCCTGCATACGCGGCGTCGGATCGCCCAGCATGTCCGCGGCTTTCGCGTGGGCAAACTCATGGGCGGAGATGCCTATGACGAGGCCCGGAATGAGCAGTATCTTATTGAAAACCCATGTGAAAGGATCGCCGAAACCGCCCCTGCCCGTGGCGTGGACGGCCAGAATCAAGAGCATTATCAAGGCAAACGGATTCCTCAGAAAACTTCTCAAGCGATCATTCCTCCGTTTCCGCGCGGCTGCTGTCACGGCCGGACAGAGTGCGGTTCACAAACTGCCGTGCGGCCCGGCCGGAACGACCGCCCTGCCGCAGTTCCCACTGCAGGGCCGCGCGCGCCAACGCGTCGTCCGCCGCAAGGCCCGCGCGCCGCGCTATGCCGCGCACGATGTCGAGGTATTCCGACTTGTTCGGCGCGCTGAACGTGACGGTCAGGCCGAAGCGATCCGCGAGGGAACGCTTCTCCTGCAAGGCGTCGTTCAGGTTGATCTCCTCAAGGTCCTCCCGCTCGCGCCAAACTTCCTTGACGATGTTGCGCCGGTTCGAGGTGACGCAGACCAAGATGTTGGCGGGCTGCGCGTGTACGCCGCCCTCCAGCGCGGACTTAAAGGCTTTATACCCCGTTTCGTTCTCTTCAAATGAGAGGTCGTCTATGAATACGATGAATTTGCAGCCGCGCGGCGCGAGCGCGTCCATCAGCGCGGGCAGGGCGTCGATCTCCGCCTTGGGCAGGGCCACGAGCCGCAGGCCGCGCGATCCGAACCTGTTTAGGAGCGCCTTGACGCTCGAGGATTTCCCCGTGCCGCGATCCCCGTAGAGCAGCATGTTGCTATAGGGTCTGCCGCTTAAAAAAAACGCCGTGTTTTCGATGATTTTTTCCTTTTGCGACTCATATCCGATCAGATCGTCGAAGCAGACGGGATCGGGCCGTTCCACGCCGACAAGCCCCCGCCGCCAGTAAAAGGCGGCGTAGCGCCCAAAAGCGCCGCAGGCCGCGCGCGCGTAATACGCGGCCAAGGCTTCGGCCGCCTCCGCATCGTCCGCCATCCGCAAAATCGGGCCCGGGTCAAAGCCGGCGTCCTCCGCCCCCGCACGGCCCAAGACGGGCGCGCGGCGCGCGGCGGGCGGACGCATATCCGCTGCGCAGGGACGCCCGCCGCCAAGCACCGCGGCGGCGCGCTTCCAGTCAAAGGCATAGAGCGCTCTCAGCGCCGGCATCTCGGCCGCGGCCAGCGCGCGCATACCGGGTTCCGCCTCGCCGCGCTCCGCCGAGAGACTGAACGCGTTTTCCGACTCCGCGACAAGCCGCGATACGTGCCGCCGCCAATACGTGCCATCCGCCTCCCCCGCGGGCCCGGGCCGGGCCGCGGCCAAAAGGCCCCGCTGCACCTCATAATAAAGACGAAAGGCGCCCTCGCCCACAGCCGGCGAGGCGGACTCGCTGTAGAGCGCGCCCGCGATTTCGACGGTCTTTGCGGCAAGCGTATCCCTGCGCACATTGTCGAAGAGAATCAAGCTTTCAAGTTCGATTTTTTTCATCATAGCCATCGCTCAAAATCCGGCCGGGCCTTACTCGAAGTCGAACTGTCTGACCTTATACAGCGGGAAAGCCCCGCACAATTCCCGCACGATCGCGCGCGCCCTGTCCGCGTAGACCTCGTCCCCCGGATGGTCGAGTACGAGCGCGATGGCTTCCGCGACGCGCACGGTTTCAGCCTCGCCGAAGCCCCGCGTCGTCAGGGCGGGCGTGCCGAGCCTGATACCGCTCGCGATGTTCGGGCCGTTCGGATCGTTCAGTATCGTGTTCTTGTTCGTCGTGATGTTGGCGGCGTCCAGATATATCTCCGCGTCCCTGCCCGTGACGCCCTTGTTCATGAGGTTCACCAGCACGAGATGATTGTCCGTACCGCTCGACACGAGACGGAAGCCCTTGTCCATCAACTCCCGCGCCAAAACCCGCGCGTTGTTTCGCACGCGCTTTTGGTACTCCTTGAATTCGGGCAGCGCGGCCTCCCTGAAGCAGACCGCCTTGCCCGCAATGATGTGCATGAGCGGGCCGCCCTGCATTCCGGGGAACACGCCCTTGTTCAGCTGCTTTTCAAACGCCGCTTT
>JAITKU010000266.1 GCA_031278255.1 Eubacteriales Family XIII. Incertae Sedis bacterium
TCCATCAGGGGCGCCGCCACGAATACGTTGGGGCTGAGTCCGAAGTTGCCCTCGTAGGACCCGCAGAGCGTGTAATTGTAATTCTTGCGCCCAAGGCGAAGGAGATACAGCAGAACGAAGTCGCGCATATCCTTCTCCAGCATGTATTCCGATTTCGTGGCGCCGATCTGTTCCAGGATCGCGTCTACGGCTTTTTCTTTGTACGCCAGATCGCGTTCCGTGATGCCGGCCACGACGATCTGCACGTCGATCTTCATCTTATCGTTGGCCGCCTTGATATCGGGATCGCGCATGAGCGGCAGCAGATCGCAAAACTGCTTTTCGGGATGCGTAAGCACTTCCAGCATGGCCGTCTTGATATCGCGCCCGAACATGTTGAATTGCCTGTGACCCAGATATACGACATCGGCTTCATAGAACAGACGGAACCCCTCCGCGTAGGCGTCCCAGTCGGGGAAGCAGATCGTGTATGTTTTGAAATTGTCAAGGCCGTCCGCCATATACAGCG
Organism: Eubacteriales Family XIII. Incertae Sedis bacterium; assembly: GCA_031278255.1. Classification (GTDB taxonomy): domain Bacteria; phylum Bacillota; class Clostridia; order Peptostreptococcales; family Anaerovoracaceae; genus JAITLA01. The sequence continues at coordinate 509 of JAITKU010000266.1, forward strand.
GCGCCGTGCCGCGCGTCGGGATCCATTTCGGGCCCGGCCACGGGTGGAGGCGAATCGCGATCTTCGTGCAGACGCCCATCGTTCCGGCCGTACCCGTCCATCCCCTGAAAATAGCTCTTACGCTCGGTCCCGGACCCTCGCCGCAAAACCATTCGCCGGAGCTGCCGAGGGCGCCCGTCCGAACGATCTCCCCATCCGGAAGCACCCATTCGGCGCCCAACAGGTTTTCGCTCGCGATCCCCATGGAAATGGAGCTGGGGCCGAAGCCGACCCAGCCGGAGGTGCCCGCGAGGATGGAGCTGCTGCATCCGACACCCGCGATGTTGCAGTTAAGGCCGTGCTTCATGGCCTCGACCTGAACCGTCGCACCGATGGCGAAGGGCTCTATGACCGCGATCATGTTTTTGGCGTCGATCTCGATACCGCTCATGCGGATCAAATCTATCTGGATCGCGTTGTCGCTACCGATGAAGCCCATGGCCGCCCAGAACGTGGACGCCGCCTTGAAACAGATCCGATACTTATTGCAGATGCGGATGATCTGTTGTATCTCCTGTACGCAGGCCGGCGTTACGACGGCTTGGGGTTTGGGCGTTCTGTGGTCATAGGGGCCGTAGTGAGCGGAGGATTGGGCGGTAATGCACCTGTAAGTTTCCGTCACGGCGGGGTCCTCGGAAATGTTCCTCCGGCCCACGATGTCTTCAAGAGCACGGTATATCTCTCTGGATAATGCCATTTCACATCCTCCCTTCTACATCGCCCGCGCCACGAGGTCGATGAGATCGACGACCTTCATGGACACGCCGTTATCCGCTTCCGCGCCGCGCAGATTCGTTTCGCACCAAGGGCAGAGCGTCACGATGGCGTCGGCGCCCGTGGACTGTGCTTCCGTGACGCGCTCCGAAGCGACAGCCCCCGAAAACTCGGCGTTAAACAGGCCGCATCCGCCTCCGGCGCCGCAGCACCAACTGTTTTCACGGATTCTCTCCATCTCGACCAGGCATAGGCCGGATATGGCCGCCAGAATCCTTCTGGGCGCATCGTACACGCCGTGGGTGCCCGCGTATCTGGGCCGGGCCGGCTCCCAAGTGTGGATCTGATTCAAAACCTTCTTTTCCTTGCCGTCCCAAGGGACGAACGCCTCCCCGAGACGCCCCAGATGACAGGGGTCGTGATAGGTGACGGTCATGTCCACGCGCTTTTCGAACGCGAACCCGCCCCTCTCCAAACGCTCCGCGAGAAGCTCGGCGGCGTGAATCACTTTGATGTTCAGCCCGATAAAGGCGTATTGCCGCTTCAACGCGTGATAGCAGTCGGAGCAGGGCGTCACGACGGTCTTGACGCCGGCGCCGCTCAAAGCCTTGTAATTCAAGGCCGCTTCCTTTTCAAAGGCGTCCTTGAAGCCCATCTGCTTGGCCCTGCCGCCGCAGCACAGATCGGCGGCGCCCATGTAACCGATATCGACGCCGGCCTTCCGCAACGCCGTTGCCCAAGCACGCGCCTTGTCGCGCAGACCGGGATCGTAAGCGTAAGCGCAGCCCGGGAAGAAAGCATATTCCGCGCTCTCCTTCGTCAAATCCTTGAGACCGAGCCCCTCGGCCCATTTCGCTCTTTCCGACTGTTTGGCGCCCGGCAACATCGTCTTTTCGACGGCGAGGTGATCGGCGGCGGCCCGCAGCCGCTCCGGCGCCTTGCCCAGCGCAACGGCCCGCTCCTTCAGAGCGATGTTGTGCGCAAGCGGCTCCAGATTGAAGCGCGTCACCTTGCAGGACACATCGCAGGCGCCACAGGACTGGCAGTTGAATACGATGTCCGGCGTCTCGCCCTCGAAAGCCACCAGGTCATCGAGAAGCACTTGACCGAGCTGAAACCGCCCGCGCGCGGAATAGGTGTTGAAATTGTAATACCACACGCTGGGGCAGTTCCTGCCGAAGCGGTTGCTCTTGATCTTCTCAAAAGGGACGAACTTACATCCAAGACAATTGCTGCAACGCTCCTGCATAGGCCTGAAATCTTCCAATGTGACTTCATAACTCATAGTTCTCTCCTCCTCACTGCACAAACAGCTTGCCCGGGTTCATGACACCGTTGGGATCGAAGATCCTTTGCAGGCGTTTCAAAGCCATGTAGGATTGGGCGTCCTTGTTGAGCTGTATGCCCGCCCAGCTTCCGTAGGGTCTTGAGTAATAACCGCCCAGATCGGAGACGGCCGCGCCGGCGGCGTGAAAAACCTTCTTCGTGCGCGCGACCTGTCCGGCGCTGTTCGGATCGTAGGGGAAGGTAAATTCCATGTGGTAGCTGCTGCCGAGGTGTTTCGGTTGAATGTAGATGCCGATGTCTTCCGTGGGATAGCCTGCGTCCTCCGCGATTTCCCGGACCGCCTTTATGAAAAATCCCGCTTTGTCCAGCTTGGTAAGAAAGAATAAATCTTGATGGGAACCCAAATACAGATCCTTCCAGTAAACGCCCTCCGACGGCGTCGTGACCTCTCTGTACAGGCTCGCGCCGCCGAGATTTGAGACGCCCTCGCGCAGATCGAGACCGTTTTTCTGCGCAATGTCGATGAGATCCTTCGATCTGGCCTCAAAGCGTATCTCGGGGATAAGCTCCCTGCCGGCCACGCCCACCGCGACGACCCATCGGGGAAAGATTCTCCTGAGCGCGACGATCTCGTCGTGATTCTTGCCCATGATGTTCGCAAGCCGGCAGCCGTTCAGGATGAACACTTCGTCGGGAAACCTCGTCCACATCGCCTTGTACACAAAATCCTCAAGCTCCGATGCGTCGTCCGCCGCAGCCAGATACAACCGATGGATAAGGGGCTTTACGGCGGCTTTCAAGGAAGCCCATGTCACAATGCCCATACTGCCTTGGGCAGCGGTCAGAAGGCGGTAATAATCAAGCATCCAAGGACCCATGTACTGAACCTGCCATGCCTGCTTGGCCCATTGCGTTTCCAAATCCATGGGCCCGCCGGCGGCCTCTCCGGTGTACATGCGATTGCCGTCACCCCAAGTGACCTCGACGCAGCGCAGGGGATCGAAGAAGTTCCATTGGATCATGGGGTTGAGTCTGGGCACATTCTCCAGTATGTCCGTGAGCACGGATTTCTCCGCTTTGGGCTTCAAGCTGCTCGCCATCGTCATGTTCTGTGCGGCAAGCGCTTCTTCCAGCGCGCGGTAGGTGACGCCCGGCTGGATCACCACCATCCGTTGCTGCCTGTTTATGTTGAGCACCTTGTCCATGCCGCGCAGATCGACCACCACGGCTTCGGGTACGCTCGGCACGCTGTCGCCCCGAAGCTTCGGCCCCCCGGAGCTTCGGGGCGTCAAAGGCGTTCCCGTTTCGTTCGCCCATTTTACGAGCGCCTCCACCGTTTCCGCGCTTTCGGCCCTGACGATACACCGGGGATTGAAATGCAAGTCGAAGCTGTGATTCTCCGCGTACAATGCAAGGCTCTCGGCATCGTCCACCACATTATCCTTGCCCACGATGCTTTCCAAGCATTCTCTCATTGCCATAAACCGCTCCTCTCCTCGTTTCGATTTTGACATCCTTCAAAGATCGCACCACCACATTACAGCCCACCGATTGCAGGGGCGACACGTTGATTTTCCGGGCCGCGGACCCTAACACAGAAAGCATTCGATGAATACAATCGGTGAATACGTTTAGTATATTACGCATGTAAATGTTTGTCAACACCCTGCGCGAAAATTATGACAAAATATTTTTGAAATCGTAACCGAAAAACGCAAGAAAACACAAATATATTGACAAACCGTTCGACAATAGTATAATTATATCGGTATGCTATTCCTAATCAAACGGAGATCGTGCCGCTTTATTCGCTTCGCCGATGGGCGGGCAACGGATACGGGTACGGGAGCGACCGGCGTACAGGTTCCGAGCCTCAAGGGGAAACATGAAAAAGAAAAACACCACTTCGCGTTCGCTACAGGCGAAGAAAACAAAAAGCAGGATATTCCACTGCGCCACGAAGCTCATCGATCAGTACGGCTACGACAACGTGACCATAGAAGAGATCAGCAAGAAGGCCAATGTGTCCATAGGCGCCTTCTACCATTACTATGAGTCCAAAAGCGCCATCTTTTCGGAATTGTACATGAAAATCGATGAATATTTCAAGAATGAGGTCGCCTCGCTTCTTGTGGAAGAGGATATCGCTGACAACATACTGTTGTTTTTCAGGCACTACGCCCGTTACAACGTGGAGAGGGGCTACAAACACGTGCGCCTCCTGTTTGAAACCCAAAACAAGCTCTTCGTGGACAAGCAGCGTTTTTTATACGTGCTTTTCAAGCGGATGCTGGTGGACGGTCGGCAATCCGGTCAGCTTTCCGCGGACTACGAGATCGAATATATCGAAGACTATCTGCTCGTATTGGCCAGAGGCGTGGTTTACGACTGGATCCTGAAGGAAGGGGAATTCGACCTTGAAGAGCGCATGACGGAATACATCGGTGTGCTGGGGCGGATCTTCCGAACGGATCAAAAGATTCGAATCAATGCGGAATTCAGATGATGCCGGCGGGCTCAAAATCCCGACGTGAAGGGGAAAGCCCTACAGAAAGATCGTTTCCTCCATCGGCCGCTCCACCGCGCGGCAATGGGACAGCGCGAGCGCGGGCCGCGCGCGCACGGCGCCGAAGGACACGCCGAGGCCGGCGTCTAAGACGGAGAAGCCGCCGAGGCCGGCGCCGAGGCCGCGGCCCGTGTACTTCATGTAGGCTTCCTTCCTCGTCCAGATCAGAAAAAACCGCGCCATGAGCGCGTCATAGCCATAGCCGGCCGCATCCTCTACGGCGCGCCTCTCGTCCGCGCGGAAGTGCCGGCGGGCGATCCGCAGGTAGCGGGCGCGGGCGTCGTCCTCCGCCGCGCCGCGCGCCCTCCGCCGCGCGTCCTGCGCGCGCCGCATGTCGAGATCCTCCGCGTCGAGCCCCACCTCCGCCTCGGCGAAAAGGCAGGCGAGAAAACGCCCCGAATGCGATATCGAAAAATGCACGTGCGGGATGTCCGCGAAATACGGCTTGCCGTAGGGGCCGCGCGCGCAGGGCGCGGTTTCCGCCTCCCGCCGCGACAAGCCCAGCCGCGCGCGCGCGTTGTAATCGAGAAAGGCGGCTCTGAAAAAACCTTCCTCCTCCGTTTTTTTCTCTGATTCGCGCAGGTACAAATACATGCTTGCCTCCTCGATTGGGCCTATGCGATTCCGCGGCCGCTGCGCCACGGATTGTCGCTTTGCCGTTTCATTATAGCACCCCGGCAAACGCGTGGCAATATCTCTCACGCTTGAAACTCGATTGAAAGCCCCGGCGTTTGCCGGTATAATATATAATAACCGAAAGACCGGCTGTTGTCATGAAGAGAGAACGCAAAAGGAGCCAGGGAGCGATGGCGGAGAACGGAATGCCCGACCCGAACGTGATTTTTCCCGTGCCCGGGGTGGACACGGTCACATACGTCAAACCGACAATCAAGAGCAAGAACATCCTCGTCGGCGATTTCACGTATTTCAGCGACACCGATTTTGAGCGCCATGTGACGCACCGCTACGACTTCTACGGCGACAGGCTCATTATAGGGAAGTTCTGTCAAATCGCCAAGGGCGTCGAATTCATGATGAACGGCGCCAACCATCAGATGAACGCGGTCACCACGTTCCCCTTTTACATCTTCGAGGGCTTCCACAAGCCCATACCGCCCCTCGCGGAGATGCCGATCAAGGGGGATACGATCATAGAAAACGACGTGTGGATCGGGCAGTATTCGACCGTGCTGCCCGGCGTGCGCATCGGCAGCGGCGCCATCATCGGCGCGGACAGCACCGTCGGCAGCGACGTCGAACCCTATTCCGTCGTGGCGGGGAATCCGGCCCGTCTGCTGCGAAAGCGCTTCGACGACGAGCTGATCGCGCTGCTCTTGGCATTCGGATGGTGGGACAGGCCCCTCGCGGAGATCAACCGCCTGATCCCCGTGCTGACCGACGGCAGGCTCGATATCGTGCGGGAAAAGCTGAAGAACCTGCTGCGCGCGGAGAAGCGACGCGACGCGGCGCCGGCCGATCAAGGAGGCGCTTGACACGCCGTAAGGAGCAGGGCATCCGGTATCCGGCAGGCATCCATATCCACGCGTCCGTCCGGCAGGAAGGATACGCCCTCGGACGCGAGCAAGGCCCTGCGCATGTCGGCGAAAGCCCCGCCCGCCACAGAGCCGTCGGCCCGCACGACGCGCTGCCACGGCAGATGATCGGGACAGGCGGCGCAGGCCCACCCGACCGAGCGCGCCGCGCGCGGATTGCCCAGAACGCGCGCGATCTGCCCGTAAGAAACGACCCTGCCATAGGGTACGCGCGCAATCGTATCGTACACGCGCTCAAAGAATGTCTTTTGCCCCTTTCGCATCGCCTGCCCGAAAAAATCCCCGTCTGTTCGCATCGCCTTGACCCGCTCCCTACGCGTTTTCTCCCAAACGCATCCCGGCGTTCCGGGCGCCGCACCCGCCCGTTCGCCTTCACGCGTCGCCCTCCGCTTAATAGTATATTGTTTTCGCCCGCGTTTTTCAATACCGATATCGATTGCTGCGTATTGTTGCAATTTCGGCGTTTGCGTGGTACAATGACAATGCCGTACACGAAAGGTTTTGCACCGTTCTATCGAAAAAGGGGGGAACGAGATGGATATCGACAGGGAAAAGCTCAAGCAACGATACGAAAGCGAAACGGAACTGTTTGAAAGAACGCATCCGAAATCGGGAGAGCTCTTCGGAAAGGCCAAAGACAGCCTTCTGCAGGGCGTGCCCATGAACTGGATGACGAAATGGGCCGGCAGTTATCCGGTGTTCGTGGCCGAAGCAAAGGGCGCGCATTTTCGGGATGTGGACGGAAACGACTACCTGGACCTGTGCCTCGGCGATACGGGCGCCATGATCGGACACGCGCCGGAGGCGGCGGTCCAAGCGATCACCGAATACGTGCGGCGCGGAACGACCTTCATGCTGCCCACGGAGGACGCGATCTACGTCGGCGAGGAACTGGGCCGGCGCTTCGGCATGAAATACTGGCAGTTTTCCACGAGCGCGACCGACGCCAACCGCTTCGCGCTGCGGCTGGCGCGGGAGATCACGAAGCGCCCGAAGGTCGTCGCCCACAATTGGTGCTATCACGGCTCCGTGGACGAAACGGTGGCCGTCATCGACGAAAAAACGGGCGGGACCGTCGCGAAGCCGGGCAATCTGGGACCGCCGTGCGCTCCCGCCCTTACGACGCGGATCGTGGAATGGAACGACGTCGACGCGCTGGAGGAAGCGTTGCGGGACGGCGACGTTGCCGCGGTTTTGGCCGAACCCGTCATGACCAATTGCGGCATCGTGCATCCGCAGAAGGGCTACCACGACGCCCTGCGGCATTTGACGAGGAAATACGGGACCCTGCTCATCATAGACGAAACGCACACGATATGCGCGGGGGTGGGCGGCTGCACGAAGGCCTTCGGCCTCTCGCCGGACATCGTCGTGCTGGGCAAAACCATAGCGGCGGGCATCCCGGCCGCAGCCTATGGCTTCACGGAAGAACTTGGAAAGGCTGTCGCGGCGGCCATACCGCCCGCGCTCTGCGACATAGGCGGCATAGGCGGCACGCTGGCCGCGAACGCGCTGAGCATGCACGCGATGCGGGCGGTGCTCTCCCGGATCCTGACGCAGGCGTTCTACGACAAGAACATCCCGCTGGCGGAACGCTTCAACGACGGCGTGCAGGGCGTGATCGACAAGTACGGCCTGCCGTGGAACACGACCCGGCTCGGCTGCCGAACGGAATATTGGTTCAGAAAGACGCCGGCCCAAAACGGCGGGGAGGCGGAGGCCGCCGTGGACATCGATCTGGATCGCTACATGCACCTCGCCTCGCTGAACAGAGGCATACTCATGACGCCCTTCCACAACATGGCGCTGATCTCCGCGGCGACGACGGAGGCGGACATAGACCGGCACACGGCCGTGTTCGATGA
>JAITKU010000075.1 GCA_031278255.1 Eubacteriales Family XIII. Incertae Sedis bacterium
TTCACTCCGGGCACGAGTACCCGTTCGTTTCACTCCGGGCACGAGTACCCGTTCGTTTCACTCCGGGCACGAGTACCCGTTCGTTTCACTCCGGACTGTAACTTCAAAGGTGGGCGGGCGGCGAGCTCGGCGGCGAAAGTGTTTGACGCGTCGCCCCGCGGGTGATACACTTTTGTTATGCGGGGAAGCCCCGCTTTGGCCTGTGCCTCACTATGGAAAGGAAGCGATGCGATGAAAAAATGTACGGCAGTTCTCCTTGCGCTTGCGCTCGCGCTCGCGCCGTTTGCGCCGGCCTTCGCCGCCGACGCAAAGACGCTCGACGCGGCGGTCGCGGACGCGGCCGCCTATATGCTCAAGACGGTCAAGGCGCCGGCGGTGGATTCCGTCGGCGGGGAATGGGCGATTATCGGCCTCGCCCGCAGCGGCCATACCGTGCCCGATTCCTATTATGAAGCCTACCGCAAGACCGTCGAGGCCTACGTCGCGGAATGCGGCGGCGTCCTGCACGAGAAGAAATACACGGAATACTCCCGCGTGATCCTCGCCCTGACGGCGGCGGGCTACGACCCGCGCGCGGTGGCGGGCTACGATCTGACCGTCGCGCTCGGCGATTTTGAGCGCACGATCTGGCAGGGCATCAACGGTCCGATCTGGGCGCTGATCGCGCTCGACAGCGGGGACTACCCCATCCCGAGGAACGCGGACGCAAAGACCCGGGCGACGCGGGAGCTCTATATCGAGGAGATCCTGCGCCGCCAGATATCGGACGGCGGCTGGAACCTGACGGCGGGCGCGGACGGCGAGATCCGCGCGGGCGAGAAGAGCGACCCGGACCTGACGGGCATGGCGCTGCAGGCCCTCGCGAAGTATCAGGACCGGCCGGCGGTCAAGGCGGCGACGGAGAAGGCGCTGGCCTACCTCTCGGCGCTGCAGGACGACGCGGGCGGGTATTACAGCTGGGGCTACGTCAACTCGGAGAGCGCCGTGCAGGTGCTCGTCGCGCTCTGTGAGCTCGGCATCCCCGCGGACGATCCGCGTTTTGTCAAGAACGGCCACAGCCTCGTGGACAACATCCTCGGCTTCCAACTGGCGGACGGCAGCTTCCTGCACACGGCGGACGGCTCCGGCAACAGCCAGATGTCCACGGAGCAAGCCTTTTACGGGCTCGTGGCGGCCCAACGGGCGGCTGCCGGCAAGAACTCGCTCTACCGCATGAGCGACGCGACAAAGCGCGGCGCGCCCGCGCCGGCCACCGAGGCGGACGGTCTGCCCGGCAGGAACGAGGCCGTCAAGCTCGTGCCCGTGACGGCGGCGGGGAAGACATTCGAGGATATCCAAGGCCGCGCGGACAGGGAGGCGATTGAAGCCCTCGCCGCGCGCGGGATCGTAAACGGCTCGACGGCCGGCGGCTTCGTGCCGGACGCGCCGATGTCGCGCGCCGAGTTTTCCGCGATTGTCGTGCGCGGGCTGGGGCTGCAAACCGTCGCGCGCGGCGGCGCGTATCCTTTCGGCGATGTGAAACAAGGCGATTGGTATTTCCACTATGTGCATACCGCGGATTTCTACGGCATCGCGGGCGGCGTGGGGAACGACAGCTTCAACCCCTCGGGCACGATCACGCGGCAGGAGGCCGCCGTCATGACGGCGCGCGCGGCGGCGCTTGCGGGGCTGGATACGGAACTCGACGCGGCGGCGATCCGCGATACGCTGGCGCAGTTCGGCGATTACCGCAGCGTCGCCGATTGGGCGCAGGCTGCGCTCGCGTTCTGCTACGCCGAGGGGATCTTGGACGCTTCGGTCCTCGATATCGAGCCGCGGGAGGCGGTGACGCGCGCGGAGATTGCGGGGATGGTGTATAGTATGCTGACCTCAGCCGATCTGATCTGAGAAGTTACCATTCAAACGCCACGCAATTTTTACCCGGCAGAACCCGATCCGGGTAAAACTATCGCGGCGTTTGAATGCTTTTGATGATATTAAGGGAGTGCGGGAGATGCGAAAACACAGGACGAAGATCGTTTTCGCGGCGGTGACGGTCTGTCTGCTCGCCGCCGCGTGGATGTTCGGCGGCAACTACGCGAATCGCGGCGGAGGGACGGAATCGTCCGTCGCGCCGGCCGATACGCTTTCGGCGGCGGAGGCCGCCGCGCCCGCAGAGCGGGCGCAGGCGGCCCCGCCCGCATCTGCGGGCGAGCGGAGCGCGGAGGCCGCAGAGGCGGCCGCCGCGCCCGCGCCGCCGCCAAAAGACGCGGGCGAACGGGCGGAGGATGCGGCGGATCCGTCGCCGGCGGACGAGGCGCCGCCGACCGAGGCGCCCGCGCATGAGGATGCGCCCGCCGACGAAACCTCCGCGCCCCCCGCGCCCGCGATGATCATCGACCCCAAGACGGGCAAGGACAAGTATCTCACCGATCCGGTGCCCGAGGGCAAGCCGCTCCCCGTCGAGCCGCAGGACGCGGAGATCGGCGACGATACGCTTACCGCGACGCTCGCCGTGCGCTGCGATACGATCCTCGGCAATATGGCGCTGCTCGACAAGGAAAAACACGAGCTCGTCCCCGCGGACGGCGTGATCTTCAAGACGACGGCCGTCACCTTTTACGAGGGGGAGAGCGTGTTCAACGTGTTGCAACGCGAGATGAAGCGGGCGGGGATCCATATGGAATTCGAGAATACGCCGATCTACAATTCCGCGTACATCGAGGGCATAAACAACCTCTACGAGTTTGACGTGGGCGAGCTGTCCGGCTGGATGTACAAGGTGAACGGCTGGTATCCGAACTACGGCTGCTCGCGCTACCGGCTCGAGGACGGCGACGTCATAGAATGGCATTACACCTGCGATCTCGGGCGCGACCTCGGCGTGGAGTGGCTCGGCGGCAAGATGGTGCAGACGGAGGAATAGGAGCCCGGCCCGCCGCGAGCGCGCGGCTTTGCTTAAAAAAACCCGTCCGGCACAGGCCCCGGGCCTGCGCCGAGGTCACTGACAAAGTACACACGGGGACGGTTCTTTTGTGTATTGGGCAGGTTTGGCACTGTGGCCCGTGCCGGTAAATCGCGCAATTCCAACATTGTATGTGTTACACAAATG
>JAITKU010000034.1 GCA_031278255.1 Eubacteriales Family XIII. Incertae Sedis bacterium
AGGCGGTCAGAAGATCGGCGGCGGCCAGCATGTCGTTGAAATCGAGAACTCCAACGGCTGTATGAATATATCTGGTCGGAATGAATATTCCTCCCGTACAGACGCCGCAGCCGGAGATCGAAATGGAATAAGCGTCCGTGGCCGTCCCCATCGTCACGTCAAGCTGGAAGGGTATGGAATTATCTTCCGCCGTCTTGATCAGGGCGTCAACGAGCGGCTGCGGCGTTATATTGCCCCAAGGACCGTCGTCGGACCAATGATACGCCATGATGGCCGGGCCGCCGCCGATACGCATCGGCAGCCGCCGCTCCGGCACGTCGGGGCTGCCGCCGGCGAGCGCGACATCGAGCACTATGGCGACGTCCGGCTTCACGCGGTTGGCGACCGCGCCCGCGCCTCGGAAACCGACTTCCTCCTGCACCGTGGCGGCGGCGTAGAGATCGACGGAGGAAAGCCCCTCCGTCGCAAGCCTGCGCAGCACTTCGGCCATGACCGCGCAGCCGGCGCGGTCGTCGACGGACTTGCCCGTGTAGACGTCGGTTCCGTTCAGGAAGTGACCGTCGCGATCGAAGGAGATCACATCGCCGATTCGAATCCCAAGGCTCTCGGATTCGGCCCTGCTTTTTGTCCCCGCGTCCGCGTAAAGCTCATTGAGAGGGATCGCCTTGGTCATTTCCGCGGCACTCAGTATATGAGACGGTTTGGAGCCCGTCACTCCTTGCACACAGCCCTTTCGCGTATGAATGAGGACATGCTGGTTGACGGCCATGCGCTCGTCGTGCCAGCCCACGGGCGCCATGCGCGCCATGCCGTTTTCCTCAATGTACGAAACGATGAAGCCCAGCTCGTCCATATGCGCGGCAAGCAGAACCTTGGGTCCGTTGCCGCGCCGCCGGAAAATGAAATTCCCGAGCGGATCTTCGTCGCATTCATCGCAATGCTCGGACAGAAATTGCCGCAGTCTGAGTCCGACCGCCCTTTCACGGCCGGAAACGCCCGCCAGGTGATCCAAAGCGGTGAATAATTCCCTCATTGTCTCCGCCATGCGCGCCTCCTTGCTATGACTGCGCCTTGACGATCCCGTTAAACCTCGGTACAAACAAGGGATCCGGCGTGACATTGCTGAGAACGTCGCGGTACACAATAAAGCCGTTCGCCGACGTCATGGGCGCGTAGACGGCGTTATCGGCCGCGATGCGGGCGATCTCGTAATAGTAACCGAGGCGTTCTTGCATATCCTTCGTGGTCCGGCCCAGACGCAAAAGCTCGTCTATCTCGGATGTGCCGAAGCACGCGAAATTGCTGCCGCCTTGGCCGATGTATGTGGAATTGAAACACGCCTCGTAGGTGCCGTTGGGATCGGCGTCCGCGTACCAGCCGCTCAGGGCCACCTCATGCTCTCCGATTCCGACGGCGTCATAATAAGCGCCGAGTTCCATGATTTCAATGGAGGCGTCCACGCCTATCTTCTTCAGCTCCGCCTGCCAGACGGTGGCCGCCGCAGCGTAGAATTCCGTGCAGACCAGCATATTGAAGGAAAGCCCGTCCGGATAGCCCGCCTCCGTGAGCAGTTGCTTTGCTTTGTCGAGGTCGTATTCGTACTTGGTCACATCGTCGGTATAGCCGATGGCGCCCGCGGCTATCACCGAGTGATTCGGCACGCCCTCGCCGTTCAGATACACCTGTATGATGTCGTCCCTGTTGATCGTATGGTTCAGCGCCTGCCTGAGCTTCAGATTGTCGAACGGCGGCTTTGAACAGTTAAAGGCCGCGAAAGTCTCTTCCGCCGAATCGAAGCGAACCACCAGAAGAGAGGGGTCGGCCTCGACTTCCGGCAGATTGTTCGGACTCAGCATGATCGAGAGATCAATCTCCCCGTTCTGAAGCGCTATAACCTGCGCGTTGTACTCCGAAATCAGGCGCACCGTGAAACCCTCGTTTTGCGGCGCGCGTTCGGCGTTAAAATAATTCTCGTTCTTCCTGACCGACCATTCCGTCCCGACTATCCAGTCCTCGTACATGTACGGACCGGTGCCGACGGGATCGTCGTCAAGGCTCTTGCCCTCCGCCTCAAGGCCCTCTATATGGCTTTTGCACAATATGGCCGTGCCGGGCTGAGACAAATTCGAGATCAGCGGCGCCGACCCGGCCGTCACCTTCAAATCGACGGTCAGCTCGTCCACGATCTCGATTTCCGCGATGGGCTCGACCATGAAGCTGATAAAACCGGATTCCCGCGCCCGCTCAAGGCTGAATTTCACATCTTCCGACGTCATGATCTCGCCGTTGTGGAACCGTACGCCCTCGCGCAGCTTGAAGCGGATCGTGTTGTCGTCGATGTACTCCCAAGATTCCGCCAGCCCGGGCAGGAATTCAAAGGATTCCGTGGCGTAGACGAGCGTATCGTAGACCGCCTTCAAAGCCACCTGACTGACGATGTCGTTGCTCTTGTGCGGGTCAAAGCCCACGATCTCGGTGTCGTTGGCCGCTATGACATAGCCGCCGCCCCCGTCGCCTTGATCGCTCTCGCCCCCGCTCCCGCCCCCGCCGCAGCCGGAGAGCGCCGCGGCGGTCAGAAGCAACAATACCGCAATTCCCGTCATAACCTTCCTTGTTCTCATGTCTGTTTCCTCCTTTTCCTCGATTCCTTCAATATAAGTGGCAAGCGACCATATGGCCGCCGCTTATCTCTTTTAGGGGAGGCTCTTCCTCCGCGCACACGGGCTCCGCATAGTCGCAGCGGGGCAGAAAACGGCAAACGGGCGGCGGGTTGATCGGCGAGGCGACCTCGCCTCTCAGCAGGACGCGTTCCTTCTTTGCGTGCAGGTCGGGAACGGGGATGGCCGAAAGCAGGGCTTTCGTGTACGGATGCAGCGGATTCGCGAACAATTCGGCCGAGGAAGCCATCTCGACCATCTTGCCCAAGTACATGACGAGTATGTCGTCCGAGAAGTAATTGACCACGGACAGATCGTGCGTGATGAACATATACGTCAGATTCAGCCGACCTTGCAGATCGTCCAGCAGATTCAGTATCTGTGCCTGAATCGAGACGTCGAGGGCCGACACGGGCTCGTCGCAAACGATGAATTCGGGATTCAGCGCCAAGGCGCGGGCTATGCCGATGCGCTGCCGCCGACCCCCGTCCAACTCGTGCGGGTAGGTGTTGATCAGACGCTCCGCCAAGCCGACGAGCTCCATCAGATCCAGCACCCTTTCGTAACGCTCGCCCTTGGTCTTGAACGTTTTGTGCAGGCGCAGCGGCTCCCCGATAATTTCGCTCACGGTCTTGCGCGGGTTCAAAGACGCGTAGGGATCCTGGAATATGATCTGCGCGCGGGCGCGGAACTTCCTGAGCCGAGCCTTTGAGTAGGCGACAATGTCCTCCCCGCCGAAGATTACGCTGCCGGCCGTCGGCTCGTGCAGCCTCAGGACGGCGCGGCCCATCGTCGATTTTCCGCAGCCGGATTCGCCGACGACGCCGAGCTTTTTTCCTTTGTCTATGGAAAAAGTCAAACCGTCCACGGCGTGCAGGCGCTTCTTCGAGTCGCCGAAGTATTTTTTCAAATCCTTCACTTCAAGCAGCTTGTCGTTCATGCGCGATCACCGTCTTTCGGCGCCGCGACGCCGGTGTTTTCTTCATAGGCGAGGCAACGGACGTAATGCGCGCCGCCGAAGCGCGTTTTGACGGGACTCCGTTCCGCGCATATTTCCCGCGCGTACTTGCAGCGCGGATGGAACCGACAACCGGGGGGCAGGGCCGTGGGATCGGGCATAAGCCCCTTGATGGGGACGAGCCGCGCGGTCCTGTCGCTCAAATTGGGGAGCGAGGCGAACAGACCCTCCGTGTAGGGGTGCTTATGGCGGTCGAACACGTCCTCTATCGGTCCGTATTCGACGATCTCGCCCGCGTACATTATGGCCACTTCGTCGCAGACCTCGGCGACGACGCCCAGAT
>JAITKU010000083.1 GCA_031278255.1 Eubacteriales Family XIII. Incertae Sedis bacterium
GCGAAGTGAACGAAGAGAGCGGAGGAGTGAGGCGAAGCCGAACGTTGCACCCGCCACTGACAGCTTGTGAAGCTGAAACCCGCCGCCTGTAGAGGCGGGGGACTGACGCCGTCGTTCAAACCCAAAACAACACAAATCCATGATGCGCGGCTTTCGCGGATATATCTGCCGGATCGGCTTGTTCGATTTGGCAGGCGTCACAGTCCCCCCGTCTCCGCAGACGGCGGGGGATTGCGATTGAAACGCGAGGCGCGTATGCGCATCGGCCTTTTGTTTGCCGATAATTTACATTTTTTAGGGGGTGGGGATTTCCTTGACAGACGATAAAGACAATACGCGCAAGCAGGGCGACGCGGCGACGCGTCTCGGCGTAGAGCCTGTGGGCAAACTGCTCGTGCAATTTTCGCTGCCGGCCATGACGGGCATGATCGTCAACGCGCTGTACAACATTGTGGACCGCATATTCGTCGGGCGCGCCGTGGGTGAGGCGGCGTTGGGCGGGCTGGCGCTCGTAATGCCGGTCATGACGATCGTGATGGCCTTTTCCGTGCTGTTCGGCATCGGCTCGGCAAACTTGATTTCTATGCGGCTTGGGCAGGAGAGGCGGGAGGAGGCGGAAAACGCGCTCAATCACTGCTTCTGGCTCCTGATCTTAAGCGGCGCGCTGCTGACGGTGTTCGGCGTTTTATTCATCGAACCCATACTCTCCGTGCTGGGCGCGCAGGACGGAAGCGAATCCATCGATTACGCGCGGCGCTTCCTGCGTATCATCCTGTTCGGCTCCGTGTTTTTTTTGATGGGACTGGGTTTTTCGCATTGTACGCGGGCGCAGGGCTTTCCGACCGTATCGATGCTGGGCTTCGTGCTGGGCGCCGTCGTGAACGTCGTACTCGTGCCGATCTTCCTGTTCGTGTTCGAGTGGAACGTGGAGGGCGCGGCCCTCGGCACCGTGATCGCGCAGGCCGCGACCGTGATGTTCATACTGGCGTTCGGCTTCAGTAAAAAAGCCGTGCTGCGGCTGCGGCCTTTCTCGGTCAAGCCCTCGCTGAAAGCGATAACGCAGATCGTTTCTTTCGGTTCGGCGCAGTTTCTGCTGCAATTCGCGATGTCCTTTGTCATGCTCATATACAACATATTCATGAGCGCCTACGGCGTCAACGAACTCGGTTCCGCGAACGGCGGCGATGTGGCGCTTTCGGGCATGAACATCGTGAATTCCATCAACATGTTGATCGTAATGCCCATATTCGGCATCAACCAGGGCGCACAGCCCCTGCTGGGTTTCAATTACGGGGCAAAAAAATTCGGACGCGTACTCGGGACCTACGTGCGCGCGGTCATCGCGGCCACGATCATCGGCTGTATCGGCTTCGCGCTGCTGCATATATTCCCCGAGCAGATCGTCCGCTTATTCGCGCCGAACGGCAGTCGCGCGATACTGGAATTCACGCCGGCCGCCATGCGTATCGCGACGCTGACCCTGCCGATCGTGGGCTTTCAGGTCGTTTCCGCGAATATGTTTGTCGTGACGGGACGCCCAAAGACCTCCGTGATCCTGTCGATGATGCGGCAATTCATTCTGCTCGTGCCCTGCATATTCCTGTTCGGCAGATTCTGGGGGCTTGGCGGGGTGATCGCGGCGGCGCCGGCCGCGGACGCGATGGCGGTGATTCTGACGACGATCCTGATCGTGATAGAGCTGAAGAAGCTGCGCGCGCAGAGGGCGGCGGAAGCGGACGAATAAGATGCGGGGGGGGAGCGAACGGGTACGCTATCGCGCGGCGATTTCGGCTTCTATCGCCCCGGCGATCCGAGCGCGCGTGCGCGCCTCGCCGAGGATCCGCTGTATCTCCCACAGGTCCGGCGAGTTTTGTCTCCCCGTGAGCGCGATGCGGATCACGGTACTCACATCGCCCACGTGCCCCTTGTAGAGATCGGGATTCTTCTTGAAATCTTTCGGCTTCGCGGCGTAGCCGTTCGCCTCCGCGAGAACGCGGACGCGTTCAAACCAGGCCGCGCGGTCGTCTTTGCAGTCGTAGCTTTCGAGATAGCCGCCGAGCAGCTTCGGCACGTCCGCACGCGGAACATTTTCCGGGAAAGCGTCCTCCGCGCGGAAAAGCGCGTCGTAAAAATACCCGATGAACGCGAGTATCTGCGCCCCGTAGGCCAAATCTTTCCGCGGGTTCGCGTCGTGCCGCCCGATATCGAGTATGCGTTCCAAATACCGCAGGTCGCTTCTGAGCAGCGATGCCTCCGGCCGGCCGCTTTCCGCGGCCCAATCCGCCAAAAACGCGGCGAGCGCGGCGGCGGGTATGCGCAGCAGCACATCCTTGCTGACATCGTTCAGCTTGTCCGCGTCAAACAGTATGCCGGAGCGGCTCATCTTGTCGGTCGTGAACGTGAAAGTGTCCGTGTCGGCCTCCGGGTTTTCCGCGCGCCATTCCTCGAAGTCGGAATTGAGGATCGTCAGCAGATACTCCCGAACGGCCAGCGGGTGATAGCCCGCCTCGCGATAGTACGCGAGGGAGGACTCGGGGTCCTTGCGCTTGGAGAGTTTGCGCTTCGTTTTCCCCTCCGACTTCATCAGCACCGCCGTATGGCAGTAGATCGGAGGCGTCAGGCCCAAAGCCTCAAACAGCGCGATGTGAACGGGCAGCGAGGATATCCACTCCTCGCCGCGGATCACGTGGGTCGTGCGCATCAGATGCTCGTCCGTGACGTGAGCGAAGTGATAGGTCGGCATACCGTCCGTCTTTAGCAAAACGATGTCCATGGTGTTCACAGGCATAGTCAGCGTGCCGCGTATACCGTCCTTTATCGTAAAGGAGGACGCGGCGTCGTCCCGCGCCCGCAGGCGGATCACGTAGGATTCGCCGCTTTCGATGCGCCGGCGTACCGCTTCAAGGGGCAGCGACCGGTGCGCGGCCCGGTCCCCGTACAGGCCCGGCGTCAGCCCGGCCGCCTCCTGCTCCGCGCGGATGGCGTCCAGTTCCGCATTCGTCAAAAAGCAGGGGTAGGCGCGTCCCTCCGAGACGAGGCGCTTCGCGAAGCACCGATAGATATCCTTGCGGTCGCTCTGTCGGTAGGGACCGTAGGCGCCGCTCTCGCCGGCGACCGTCACGCCCTCGTCGAAGCGGAGTCCGTAGTGATCGAGCGCGCGTATGACCGCCTCCGCCGCGCCCGGTGTCTCGCGCTTGCTGTCGGTATCCTCTATACGCAGAAAAAAGACGCCGCCGCTTTGGTGCGCCAGCCGTTCGTTCGCGAAAGCGACGTAGAGATTCCCGAGATGCACAAAGCCCGTGGGACTCGGTCCGAGCCGCGTGACCCACGCCCCCGCGGGCAGAGTCCGCGCCGGATAGCGCGCCTCGTAATCCTCCGGGCTTTCCTTTATATCCGGGAACAGCAATTCCGCCAATTTACCGCAATCCACTCTCATTCCTCCGGCAAAACCCGCGCGTCAAACGGTCCAACTGTTCAAATAAGCCTCTTGCTCCCGCGTCAGCGCGTCGATTCGTATGCCCCAGGCCGCAAGCTTGCGACGGGCCACGAATTCGTCTGTCTCGGCGGAAACGTCGATCACGCGTTTGTCGAGCTTCTCATGGTTGCGCAATATGTAGAGCGCCGAGAGGAACTGCACGGCGAAGCTCATGTCCATGATCTCGGCCGGGTGTCCGTTCGAGGCCGCGATGTTCACCAGCCGCCCCTCGGCGATGACGTGTATACGGCGGCCGTTCGGCAGACGGTAGCCCATGATGTTCTGTCTGGATTCTTTCTTCTCCGCGGCGATCGCCGCAAGACCCGCCATGTCGATCTCGACGTTGAAGTGTCCCGCGTTGCAGAGGATCGCGCCGTCTTTCATCGCGCGCATATGCTCCGTCGTAACGGTGCCCACGCAGCCCGTGGCCGTGACGAAGATATCGCCGAGAGGCGCCGCCTCGTTCATGGGCATTACGGAAAAGCCGTCCATCCGCGCTTCGATGGCCTTGACGGGATTGATCTCCGTCACGAT
>JAITKU010000242.1 GCA_031278255.1 Eubacteriales Family XIII. Incertae Sedis bacterium
CCGAGTTCGGTGCAACGCCCGGTCAACATGTTGGAACGATGGGCGGACGAGTTTATCCAACTGTTGACCGTCGATATGCCGTCGCCGTATCCGGTGGAAATGTTTTCGGCGTAAGTCCACCAGGAATAACCGGCGTCCTCCATGCGGTCGCCGGGAGATTTGCCGTCGGGGTTATTGTGGTCAAAGAAATTGCGCGTCGCCATATCCGCGCTGTGCCGCCTCGCGGCGGACGCAAGCGCCTCGTTCCAAGTCAGCGCAACCTTGCCGTGTCGCGCGCGAAAGGCGTTCGTGAGTTCAAAGATCATCTGCTCAGACGCGGCGGCGCTCTCAGACGTCGAAACCGCGTAAGGATCCCGCAAAGCGGCGGCATATGTGACGTTTCCGTCGTTCTTGTCGGTGTACAGCATCACGCCGTCGCCTGCCGCGAAATACTTGTCGATATTCGTATAGACGCAGTCGAGCGTGTCGTTCGCGTAGTGCGCCGCGATGAGCTTGGCGTAGCCGCCGTAGAAACGCCATTCGCTGCCGGATCCGTCTCCGACGCTGCGGTACGCGGCGCCGATACCGGCTTCCACCGTGCTTTTGCCGTCTCCGAGCGTAAGTCCGGCAAGTGAATATTTAATCACCGGCTTGGACGGATCCTCCTTGATCGTGCCGGCATCCAAAAGCTCCTCCATCAGCGTGCGATCGCGCGTCGTGACGGCTATCAGGGCGTCGAAAGACACGCTCGCCGCGTCGCCGCGGGTGAACAAAGAATCGGCGCCGTATCGCCCGTCCGTTATGCCCAGCGCGTCCGACTTTATCCACGACTTATTCCATGTGAAATCCTTGCCGTCCTCGTAGCCGAGAGCGCGGAGTACAAACGTGATATACTGCGCGGCTGTGACGTACGTGTTGCCTCCGAAAGTCGTCGCGCTCGTGCCGTTCGTCAATCCGTTTATATACGCGTAACCGACGTAGGGCACCGCCCATGTCGGCACGTCCGTGAAAGGCGTCCACGCGACGGATGCCGCCGCTTCTTCCTTGCCGAGCAGACGCACAAGCATGGTGATCGATTCGGCGCGCGTCATCGCGCGGTTGAGATCAAAATTCGGCGTGCCGTCGGCATTGTTGCCCACCCCCTTGAACAAGCCGAGCGCGTGGAGTTCGTTCGCGGCTTCCGATGCGGGTGTCACTGCGAAAGCCTGTGAGATCATGCCGACGGCAAACGCGAGCGCAAACAACAGGGAAAATACTTTTCTTCCGATATTCATCCTGAAAGCCTCTTCAATTTTTAACTTGCCGGAACCATAATTCGCATAAACTGCCCTTACCTTATAGTATATCATGTTTTAGAGAAAAAATCAAATACATGGATGAACCGCATTTGCACTATTGACAGATACGCATCCTTTGTAGTATCATAGGAAACAGAAGAAATCTGTTTCAGGGCGAGGTGCGACTCCTCACCGGCGGTAATGCGCCCTCCGGTTTACGGCGAGCGACAAGTCCGCGAGTTTTTCCTGCGCGTGTTTCGCGGAAGCGCGGCGGCAGGTGCGACAGAACCGGTCAGATTCCGGTACCGACGGTAACAGTCCGGATGAAAGAAACAAACTCAAATGTATTTTTGTGTTATGTGAACCCCTTTGAAGCGATTTTGAGGGGTTTTTTGTCGATCGGCCTCCGGATTTCTTCCATATCATACGCACTTTGCAAAGACGTAACGGAGGGTGAAAATGAACGTACAGAACGAAAACAAGAACGATCGGCTGCACGCCGCGCTCGCCGCGGAGACCCGCGCGGAAATGGGTCCGCACACGGAAAGCGCGACGGAACGGACGAAGCGGCTCACAACCGTGGCCATGCTCAGCGCCGTGGCCTATCTCTTGGTGTTCCTGTCCCATATGGTACCGATCAAGGTGGAGGGTTTTTTGAACTACGACCCCTCGGATATCGTAACCGTTATCGGCGGCTTCCTCCTTGGGCCGCTGACGGCCCTGCTCATCTCCTTTGTGGTATCCTTTGTCGAGTTCATAACGGTCAGCAGCACCGGCGTGATCGGCCTGATCATGAACATCCTGTCAACCGTTTCCTTTGCCTGCGTCGCCGCTTTTATCTACAAGAAGAAGCAGACCCGGTTCGTCGCCGTCGTCGCGCTCCTTTCGGGCACACTCGCCATGACGGTTGTCATGCTGCTGTGGAACTATATTATCACGCCGCTCTACATGGCCGTGCCGCGCGCGCAGGTGGCCGGTATGCTGCTTACCGTATTTCTGCCTTTCAATCTCCTGAAAGGCGCCTTGAACGCCGCCGTCACCCTATTGCTCTACAAGCCGCTTGTGACCGCGCTGCGGCGCGCGCGCTTCATCGCGCCCGCCCGCATCGGCGCGCCGGACCTTAAACGCCCGCCGGGCAGGGCCGCGATCGTGCTGATACCGGCGCTGGCGGCCGTCGTGCTGCTCACCTGCGTGCTGTTTTTGCTCGCGTGGACGGGCGTCCTCTGAGGGCGTCTTTCACAATGGAACGCTTCCTCAGGGACGAAAGCGAAACGAGGGCCCTCGGTCTGGAGTTGGCGGCCCGCGCAAGGCCGGGAACGGTCATCGCGCTGATCGGGGATCTCGGGACGGGGAAAACGACGCTGACAAAGGCCGTGGCGGAGGGGCTTGGCGTTGCGGAAAACATCACGAGTCCGACTTTCACGATCATAAAGGAGTACGGGAGCGGGCGGCTGCCGCTCTACCATTTCGACCTGTATCGCATAGGCGACGCCGAGGAACTGTACGCGCTCGGCTTCGAGGAATATTTCTACGGCGCGGGCGTCACGGTCGTCGAGTGGGCGGACCGCGCGGCGGCGCTTTTGCCGCAGGACGCGCTCACGCTCAGGCTCGCGTACGGGCGGGACGACGGCGAACGTCTCGTGTACACGGAAAGGACAGACGATGCGGACGCCGCGCTTTGACATACGCGATGCGACGCGCGCGGATGCCGCCGCCGTCGCGGAGATCGAAACGCTCTGTTTTACATCGCCTTGGAGCCGCGCGGACATCCTGCGCGAGATAGAGGGGAATGAATTGGCGTATTATATCGTATGCGCGGATAGGGCGCGCGTCATCTCATACGCGGGGCTTTGGACCGTGCTGAACGAGGGGCATATCACGAATGTGGCCGTGCATCCCGATTTTCGCGGGCGCGGCGCCGGCACGGCCGTGCTTGCGGCCCTGATCGAGCGGACGCGGCGCAGGGCGGGGATCACGGACTTCACGCTGGAGGTCAGAGCTTCCAACGCGGCGGCGTTGCGCTTGTACGGGAAAGCGGGCTTTTGGGAGGAGGGGCGGCGAAAGAACTACTATACAAGGCCCCCGGAGGACGCCGTTATCATGTGGCTGCGCGGTTCATGAAAAACGAACGACTGCTCACGCTCGCCATAGAAACGAGCTGCGACGAGACGGCGGCGGCCGTGCTTCGCGGGGGGCGGACCGCGCTTTCAAACGTGATCGCATCGCAAATCGACATACATCGGGTGTACGGCGGCGTCGTGCCGGAGATCGCGTCCCGCTGCCATCTGGAGCAGGTCAACGCCGTCGTGGACCGTGCGCTCGCCGACGCCGGTATCCGCTTCGGCGATGTGGACCTGATCGGCGTGACGCAGGGGCCGGGCCTCGTGGGAGCGCTTCTGGTCGGATTGGCGACGGCCAAGGCTTACGCGCTTGCGCTCAACAAACCCATCGTGGGCGTACATCATATAAAGGCGCACATCTGCGCCGCCTATATCGAACACGCGACGCTAAAGCCGCCCTTTCTCGCGCTCGTGGTCTCGGGCGGGCACACGGACCTCGTGCGGGTCTGCGGTTACAACGCGTACACGGTGCTGGGACGGACGCGCGACGACGCCGCGGGCGAGGCTTTCGACAAGGCGGCGCGCGCGCTGGGTCTCCCCTATCCCGGCGGCCCCGCCATCGATCATGCCGCGCGGGACGGCAACCCCGGCGCGGTGGTTTTCAAGCGCGCGCTGCTCGAAAAGGACAGCCTCGATTTCAGCTTCAGCGGCGTGAAAACCGGCGTACGCAACCATCTGAACACGGAGAAACAGGCGGGGCGAAGCGTGAACATCGCGGATATCGCCGCGAGTTTTCAGCAGTCCGTCGTGGAGGTGATCGTCGCCAAGACCGTGCGCGCGGCCGAACGCTGCGGCGAGACAAAGGTGGTCATGGCCGGCGGCGTGGCGGCCAACAGCCGGTTGCGCGCGGCCTTGGAGGAGGCCTGCCGCGAGAGGGGACTTTGCCTGTACCGGCCCTCTCCCCCGCTCTGTACCGACAACGCCGCCATGGTCGGCGCGGCCGCCTATTTCAAGTACGCGGAACAGGGCGCCGACGGCCTCGATCTCGACGCCTTTCCGAATCTCCCGCTGTGACCGGCTCCGCCGCCGTTCGCGCTACGCTTCAAACTCCCCCACATCGGGTTCGACGGGGTCCCAGTCGGCGGCAAGCCTCTTGTAGAAGTCGAAAAGCAGCAATATCTGCATCCATTCGCCGGCGAAAATCTTGACGAGGAGACCGGCCACGCGGTTTGCGAAAAAGATATTCAATTCTTTCATATCCGCGTCGCTGAGTTTTCCCTCCCCGTGCATACCCTCCACGATACCGCTGCGAAACGCGTACTGCGTGATCGCCTTGGCAAGCGCGTCGATATCGGGTCTTTCCAGCAGCGTACGCCGGGCCAGATCGTTGAAGGTCTGCGTTTTTTTGTCGCCCTGCGCGTGCAGATCCGCCCATGTGCGATCCATCAGCGCGACATTGAATTTCTTGCGCTTGTATCGAACCTTTCCGACGGAAACGCCGTACATCTCGGCAATCTGCTTGTCCGACATTCTCTCATACAGTTCCTGTAATTCCTCCGGGCTTATCGCATTCCAATCCGACATTGCAATCCTTGCTCCTTATCCGGGGCGCTATATCTATCCCCGCCGCTCGCCGAGCGCAAAGCGGCGCGACCGCGACCGCCCGCGGACCGCAATCACAATGTTATTATATTCCCGTTACTTTCATTGTCAAGATTTAATGAGAAAAATAGGAAGTATCCGGACGGCTCGCGCGCTTCGGCTTACGCGCGCGTTCGGATCGGACAGGCAAATCGAGCATAGCGCTTCGGCGCCGGGACGCGACGGCCTTGGGGGACGCGGCCCCCAAGGGCGGGATCACCGCTTCGGTTCAATTCGATCGAAGCCGGTATAGGGAAGCAGGACCCGCGGAATCTTGACGGAGCCGTCTTTTTGCTGATAATTTTCCAGAATGGCCAATATGGTTCTGCCCGTCGCGGAGGCCGTGCCGTTCAGGGTGTTTACATACTGTCTTTTCCCGTTTTCATCCGTGTACTTGATGTTCAGGCGTCTGGATTGGAAGTTCGTGAAATTGCCGACGGAGGTGATTTCCCCGTATTCGCCGCCCTCCCCTTTTCCGGGCATCCAGGCCTCGACATCGTATTTCTTGTGCGCGGGGGCGCCCAGATCGCCGCTGCACACGCGGATCACGCGGTAGGGCAGTTCCAATTCGCTGTAGATCGCTTTCTCGATGCCGAGCAGTTCCCGCAAGGCCCTCTCCCCGTCCTCGTTGCGCGTGAATTGATACATCTCCACCTTAGAGAACTGGTGTACGCGGTAGAGGCCGTATCCCGCGCGGCCGGCGGCGCCCGCCTCCGTCCGGAAGCAATGGGAAAAGGCGACGTACTTCTTGGGCAGCTCCGACGCGTCGCAGACGGTGTCCGCCAACATGCCGCCGACGGTGATCTCCGCGGTGGCGATCAGATTCAGATCCGTGTCCTCGATGTTGTAGATGTTTCGCTCATCGCCGCGCGGATTGAAGCCGGAGCCTCTGAGGATCTCGCTCTTCGCCAGATCGGGCGTGACGAGGGGCGTGAATCCGAGGCCGACGAGCTTCTTGATCACATACATCTGGATGGCGAGATCCAAGATGACGGCCTCGTTCTTCAGGAAGTAGAATTTGTTTCCCGCAACCTTGGCGCCGGACTCGAAATCTATCAGATCGAGGCGCTTTCCGATCTCCGCGTGGTTTTGCGGCGCAAAGTCGAAAACGGTCGGTTCCATGAAAGTCTCGACGACCACGTTCAATTCTTCGTTCTTCCCGAGCGGGGTATCCTCGGCCATCGTGTTCGGCACGGAGAGCATCAGTTCCTCGTATTCGGGGCTGCACGCGTCCAGCCGTTCTTTCAACGCGGCCGCTTCCGCTTTCATGCGCCTGCCGTTCTCGATGATCGCGCCGCGCGCTTCGTTCGTCTCGGCCCCGCCGATCGTCTTTTGGTTCCGGTTGATGTTTGCGTTCAATTCCTCCAAATCCCGCCTCAACGCCTTGATCTCGCCGTAGAGCGCGATCAGCCTGTCCACATCGCAGACCGCATTGCGCGCGGCGACGTTGCGCTTGACTTCTTCCGGGTTTTCAACGATGTATTTGATGTCCAACATGGATTTCAGCCTCCTGAATTTTTTTCCTTGCATTTCCCTGAGCAATGCCTTATAATAAATAAGCGGCGGTTTTGCAGGCATGGCGGAACTGGCAGACGCGCACGGTTCAGGTCCGTGTGAGGGTTACTTCATGGAGGTTCGAGTCCTCTTGCCTGCACCACGAAACGCAAATCCGAATCCCAAACCGAACAGCATCGGGGAGGCGTTCGGA
Source organism: Eubacteriales Family XIII. Incertae Sedis bacterium (assembly GCA_031278255.1). Lineage (GTDB taxonomy): Bacteria > Bacillota > Clostridia > Peptostreptococcales > Anaerovoracaceae > JAITLA01. The sequence continues at coordinate 6,666 of JAITKU010000242.1, forward strand.
TTTGTTCGCATACGGGGCCGAAATCCCGCCGGCGCACAGCCCACGCGCTTCGTTCCCGCCTCAGCGGACGCCGTATTTTTCGGCCAGTTTCCGCGCGACCCATACGCCGCCGGCGGAGGCCTGCGACAGCGAATGCGTCACGCCCGAACCGTCGCCGAGGACGTAAAGCCCTTTCACGGCGGTTTCGAGATTTCCGTCCACCTCCGTTTCCGAGTTGTAAAATTTGACCTCGACGCCGTAGAGCAAGGTGTCCTCGTTCGCGGTGCCGGGGGCGATCTTGTCGAGCGCGTAAACCATCTCGATGATGTTGTCGAGCTGGCGTTTCGGGATCACCAGGCTCAGATCGCCGGGTGTCGCTTTCAGCGTGGGGACGGTAAAGGATTTCTCCATGCGCTTCGCGCTGCTGCGCCGGCCCTTGATCAGATCGCCGAAACGCTGCAGAAGCACGCCGCCGCCCAGCATGTTTGAAAGGCGCGCGATGGACTCGCCGTATTCGTTGCTGTTCTTAAAGGGTTCGGTGAACTTATTGGAAACGAGCAGCGCAAAGTTTGTGTTCGGCGTGCGCAGACGCGGATCGGCGTAGCTGTGGCCGTTTACCGTGACGATGCCGTTCGTGTTTTCCGCGACGACCTCCCCGTAGGGGTTCATGCAGAATGTGCGCACCATATCGTTGTATTTGTCGGTCTTGTAGACGATCTTGCTCTCGTACACCTCGTCCGTGATGTGCTTGAATATCTCGGCCGGCAGTTCCACGCGAACGCCGATGTCCACGCGGTCGCTCTTCATGGCGATGCCGAATTTTCGGCAAACGTCGGACACCCACTTGGAACCCGAACGCCCGGGGGCCAGCAGCAGTTCCTTGCAACGAAAAACCGCGCCGCAGTCTGTGCGGATCGTAAAACCCGCGTCCGTCCCGGTCACATCGGTCACTGTGCGCTCAAAGAGCATATCGATCCGGTCCTTTGTATAATCGAATATCTTTTCCAAGATACGCACATTTCTGTCCGTTCCGAGGTGCCGCACTTTTGCGTCGAGCAGGTGCAGGTTGTTTTGAAGCGCCACGGTTTTCAGACCGGATTCCGCCGTGGAATACAGCCGCGCTTCCGCGCCGCCGAAGCCGCAAAGAACCTCGTCCACGTACTCCATAAGGCGCAGGGCCTCGTCCCCGCCCACATAGGCGTGCAGATTGCCGCCGAACTGCGTGGTGATGTTGTACTTCCCGTCCGACAGGGTTCCGGCGCCGCCGTAGCCGTTCATGATGTGGCAGGGATCGCATTTGACGCAAGCCGTGACAGCGCCCGCCTTGATGGGGCACAGGCGTTTCCCGAGCGCGGCGCCCCGATCGATCATCAGCACCTTGGCCCGGCACCGAAGCTTGGTCAACTCATAGGACGCGTAGACGCCGCTCGCGCCCGCGCCGACTATGATCACATCATAGTCTTTCATTCCAAGTCCTCCCGCGTATCGCAGGCGTCCGGCCCCGGCCCGAACAAAAAACCTCCGCGCAAGCCGAGGCCAAAGTATTCCAAGGTATCCGGATCGATCTGCATCGAGCGGCGCTCTCCCTCAGTCCGTTGTATCGTCGACGTCGGTCAAGCGATCAAATTCCTCGATAACCCGCTCAAATTCGTCATCGTCCATAATATCGATCAGTTCAAATTCGTCCTCGCTGACTTCTTTATAGCCGTAAATATACACATCATCCGAATCATCGTCCGGAATGAGCGCGATATATTCCTTGTTCTCGAAGTCGAATACGCCCATGATCTCGCATTCGACAGTCAGCCCGTCGTCAAACTCCAGTGTGATAAAATCGGATTCTTCAAGCTGATGCGTGTTGTTGTCAGACATACGCTTCTCCTCTTCCGGTCGGTCCCCGCCGACTCGCATTATCCACTATATCACCATTGTACGCGTTTTTCAACGATTTTTTTCTATTTTTTCAAGGTGGCTGTTTTTAGCTGTTTTTACGGATTCGATAAGCTTCTTTCGCGTCGTCGGCACAGGTGGTGTTTTCGACTGTCGGCTGTTCCGTGTTCCAATTCGCTTTGAACGACGGCGTCAGTCCCCCGCCTCTACAGGCGGCGGGTTTCAACTTTCCAAGCTGACGGTGGCGGGTGCAATCCCCCACTGACGCCTATGTTTTGAGGGGCGGCGGGCGAAGCCCTTGTCCCCTCAAAACATCCGTTCAACAATTGAAGTGCGCCTTTGGCGCTTCAATTTTGGA
>JAITKU010000038.1 GCA_031278255.1 Eubacteriales Family XIII. Incertae Sedis bacterium
ACCGAGGCCGTGCCACTGTCCTCCACGGCCTTTCCGGATTCGCCGGTCGCCGTCACGGTCGCCGTGTTGTCTTTCTCGCCCGCACTGTCGTACACGATAACGTAACGGATTGTCAGCGACCGACCCTCGGTCAGCCTAAAGTCCCGCGTCGTCTTGATCTCGCCATTGGCCGCGTCAAAGACGTAATCATCGATGCGTATAAGATCCTTTTCCTTTACGTTCCCGAGCGTTTGCTCTATGAAGAGCGCCGTGGCGTCCTTGAGCCTGCTGTCCTTGATCAGGATGTTTTTCAGCGTTTCCTCCCCGGTGTTCGTGACCTTGACCGTATAGGGCACGGCCTCGCCGCGGGAGAAGCTTACGCCGCCCGCCGTCTTTGTGAGCAGGATGTCCGAGATGTCCTCCGGCCGCAGCTGATCGAGCATGACGTCGCTTTCGTCGGATACGGTGGGGCCGTCATACTCGGCGGGCGTCGCGGAAACCTTCGCGTTGTTCCGCCATACGACATACCGGCCCGTTTCGTTGTCCGGGAAGCCGACCATGTATTTGACGCTTATCGCCGCGCCCGACGCGAGGACAAGGCCGTCTTTGAACGCGAGCCGGAAGCCGGTTTCGCCGATCTCCAAATCGTAGTACGAATCCGCCGGCATCAGGATTGCGCCGCCCGACACCACTTGGAACGAGTGATAAGAAACCGTCGCCGGCAGGGCGGCCTCTTGGCCCAGTCTTAAATCGTAGCGGTCGATCTCGTCCGTGAGCACGACGGCGCGCAGGGCCGCCGCCGAGGTGTTCTCTATCAGGATCTCGTATGTCGCGTCGCCGCCGGCGGCGGGGATCGGTGCGGAATCGTCGTCGGCCCGCGTCTTGCTCGCCGATATCCCGGGCGGTTTCAGCTTGTTTTCGATGCGGCGCACATCGTCCGCGCCCGAATCGGGAAGCGCCGCCGCGTTCGCGCCGGCCCAAGCGGCGTCGGATAGGATTTCTCCGTAGGCGACGCGGAAGTGGTAATGAGAATGTACGCGGCTGTAGCCCGTGGGCGAGATCGACTCGCTCAGTCTGTAATTGCCTGCGGCCAGATTGTTGAACGCAAACGTGAAATCCGCGCCCGTACCGGGATCCGCAACGCTAAGGGGCGCCGACCAATCGCCGCCTTCGGTCTGCCTCTGCAGCGTGAACGTCGCGCCCCGCGCGGCCGCGCCCGTGTCCGCGTCTGTCTTGACAAAGGCGAGAGCCCCGAGGTTCGGCCGCACCTTGGGTATGCGAAATTCTGCCTGCTCGACGTTTGGCGGGCCTGTGGCGCCTTCGTTTTCGAAGAAGTAGGAGAATACCGTCCGGTCGTTTGTGAGCCGGTAGACCTCCCCCTCGGGACCGGCCGCGTTCGCGTTCAGCCTGACGCGGTACGTCAGCTCGTAGACGTAAGGGTCGGCCGTGCCGCCCGAGCCGCTCACGAAATCGGAATCCTTGACGCGCCAGTCAAAGCCCTTTCCGTCCGCAAACAGGGTGATGCTGTTATGCCCGACCGTTTGCAGGGCGCCCTTGCTGATCTCCGAAACATCAAGGAAGCTGTCATTGTTTGCCTTGACGGCGACCAGGTCCGTGTACGCCGACATGGGGTCCTCCACGTTGAACGCGGTGGACATCCGTTCGATCTGCTGCCGAACCGTTTGGAAGGCGAGTGTCAGAGAATCCCCGCCGCCCGCGTTCATATGGATGCCCTCGTAGCCGTTGTGCTTGTCCGGGTCCGTGGAGCGGACGCCGTTATTCAGCCATCGATAAGTCGTTGTGATGAATGCGACGGTATGAATGGTGGCTAGATCGTCGAGCGACCGCGCGTTTACCGTGCCGGCGGGAATCGCCGCGGCCGCTTGTTGGTAGTCGGTCAGAGCTCCCTTTGTGCCCGCCGTCGTATACGCATCCGCGGGAAGCGTGCCCTGCGCGACGTATTGGGCCCGCGCCGCGTTCGAGTTGACTGAGGTTTGGCGTGCCCCTTCGGTATCGGCATTCACCCTATGACCGTCCGCATCCACATAGCCGCCCGAATCGATGTGTGCCGAATCCGATATATGGCTTATGTTTTTATAAAAGTATTGATCGCTAGAGGTGGGTTTCTTGAGTCGGTCCAATTGACCGTTCGGTTCCCCGTCCGTCAGCAGGATGACGTGGTAGAAGCCGTTGAAGTCGTCAGAGGTATCTGCGCTGTGTTCCTCGATGATGTTGTAGGCCAGCTGCAGACCCGCTTCTATGTTGGTGGCTCCGTTGGCTCCGAAAAAGCTTTCTGAATAATCCCATCTGCCGCTTGGCTCGCCGGCCACCGTACCGTCTACCGCACCGGTCGAGGGATTTATTCCGTTTTTCGGTATGGAGCTATTGGCTTTTTTGATATCGTTATCTTTATTGGCTTGACTGCTGTACAGGGATTCTTCATTGCCGGGAACAATGGTATTCGACCATTTCGCCTTTCCGACGGCCTCCAACGCGAATTCTCTGTTGCCCTCGTCGCTTACATCCAGCCAGGCGCCGTCCGCATCTGAATCCGTCAGACGTCCGTAACCGACATCAGAATAATTCCAGCTTTGGGCTTTGCTGGCAAAGCGCACGAGGGAGAGCAGACGCTTGGTCTCGTTCTCTTCGCCGCTTGCCCCATAGTCCGCGATAAACGCCTTCGCGGCGTCCATCATCAGTATTTTGCGGGATGGAATTGCATTGTTTTGAGGAAAAAAGTAACCTTTATTCTCCGTCGTCCAGAGCATACTGCCGGAAACATCCAGCACCATTATGACGGCCGCGTCCGCGGGGATATCGACATCCCGCAGCCCATTGCTCGACGTGACGGTCAGCGTGATGTCGAAGATGTTTTCCTCGCCGGTTCCGCCGATTTTCTTGCTGATGTTGAACGTGGCGTCGCTTTCGCTGTCCTTGATGCCCACGGACGGCGAATCGAGCGGCGTGTCCGGATCGTCCGGCGTGTGGTACGCGGTTTTGCCGCCTGTTGTGAGTTTGATCTGATCGTGGCTGCCGGGGCCGCGCGTTTCGTCGCCTGCGGTCGCGCCGGGCGGGAATACGCATAGGAGCAGGGCTGTCGCGAGCAGAACGGCCAAGCCCGCCTGCAGGGTTTTCGCTTTTCTTCGCATGATTTCTCTCTCCTTTGACCATGATTGACAAAACGTGCATGTAACATTTTTTATAAAATGTTACCTTGGGCAAAAAAGATCGGAATTCAGCCAAAAGAAAGAGCGCCCTGCGGCGCTCGGCGAGGCGGACGGCGGCTTGCGTGGGATTCAAAACCCCGCATCGCAACAAAAAAAGCCGATGTAACATTTTATAAAAAATGTTACATCGACTTCCCGGCACAAAACCGGGGCATGCGCAAACGCCGTATTTCATATTATACACCAAAGCGGTCACATTTCGGTAACATTTTAAAAAAACTTCCGATTTTTTTTT
>JAITKU010000160.1 GCA_031278255.1 Eubacteriales Family XIII. Incertae Sedis bacterium
AGCCTGTCGGCGCTGGAACGGGGCGGGCTCGTCCGGCCCCTGACGGTGAGCGGCGACGAGCTGCGGTACGACGCCTCTGTCGCGGACCACGGGCATTTCTGCTGTGAGCGCTGCGGCGCGATCCGCGATTTTGCGCTCGCGGCTTCGGAAACGGCTTTCGATCTCGACGGTTTTGTGGTGAAACGCAAGGATGTGCTGGTCTTTGGGCTTTGTCCGAGTTGCGCGGCGGAAAGCGCGGAGCGCAAGGAGGGCGCGGACGCAGAGCGGTCCTCCGCCGGTTCGCAATGAAACCGGCATGAACGCGGAGGGCTTTGTCCGTTCATCCCGCGTTCCGAAAATCGCGCGGCGCGGCGAAATTTTGATTTTTCCGGGGTGCGCGTTCCGAAACGCGGGGTTTACACATATATCATAAAAACAGTGTTGGAGGAGGAGAAAAATTATGGCAAAATATGTATGTACAGTATGCGGTTACACACACGAAGGGGACGCCCCGCCCGCGCAATGCCCGCTTTGCAAGGCGGACGCCTCGAAGTTCGAGAAAAAGACGGAGGGCGCCTTGGTATGGGCCGACGAACATCGCATCGGCGTCGCAAAGGATATTGACGCGGAGGTTTTGCAGGGCTTGCGCGAGCATTTCAACGGCGAATGCTCCGAGGTCGGCATGTATCTGGCCATGAGCCGTCAGGCCGACCGGGAGGGTTATCCCGAAGCGGCCGAGACCTACAAGCGGATCGCTTTCGAGGAAGCGGAACACGCGGCCAAGTTTGCGGAACTTTTGGGTGAGGTCGTATTTGCCGATACGAGGAAGAACCTGCAGTTGCGCGTGGACGCGGAACACGGCGCCACGGAATCCAAGAAGAAGATCGCCTCGCGCGCCAAGGAACTCGGCTATGACGCCATCCATGACACCGTTCACGAGATGGCCAAGGATGAAGCGCGCCACGGCTGCGCGTTCAACGGACTGTTGAATCGTTATTTCAAATTCAGCTCCGTCTGACATTCGGCTTCGCCTCATTCCTCCGTTAGACAGAAAGAAAAATTCCCGGACCGGCGGGCGTCCAAACGGATGCTTGCCGGTTTTTTTTATCGGGCGGCGGTCTCCCCCGCCTCCGTCTCCGCGGGCGTGCCCCAATTGGGTTCCGCGGTGTAGATGTTCACGAAAGCGCCGTCTCGGACGGTCGTAATCGACACGGATTTGATCGGATCGCCGTTTTCGTCAAAGGTGATGTTGCCCGAGGCGCCGGGAAAGGAGTGCGTCTTTGTGAGCGCGTCCCTGATCAAGTCCGTCCGCGCCGAAGTGCCCGCCCGCTCAATCGCGTCAAGCGCCAGCATGTAGGCGTCGAAGCCGAGCATAATCGCGGCGTTCGGTTCCGCGTCGTCCCCGTATTTTTCCGCGTAGGCCCGCGCGAAATCCAAGGAAAGCGCGCTTCCGACCGTTTGCTGCCCCAAATCCGAGGAGAACGCCATCATGGAGAGCGTTTCCGCGTCCGCCGCCTGCAAAAGCGAGGCGTCCTGCCAAAGATCGGTTCCGAGGAAAACCGCGTCGAGGCCGATCTTTCGCGCCTGCTCCACGACGGTCACGCCGTTTTCGACGGATGTGGGCAGAAAGACGGCTTCCGCGCCCGCCTCCTTGATCTTGCGCAGTTCCTCCGTGTAATTCGCGGTATCCGCGGCGTAATCCGCCGTGTACACGACGGCGTCCGGGTCCCCCGTCAACGCGATGAATTTGTCGGCGAAAGCCTGCGAAACGGCAACGGAGAAATTGTTGTCGGTTTCGCGCATGACGGCGGCCTTTGCTATCCCGCATTCCTCAACCGCGTACTTCGCCACGGCCACCCCCTGAAACGATTCCACGTAGCGCACCCGGAAGTAATACGCGTTCGTGTTCGTCACAAGCGGATTGCTGTTCGTGACGGCGATGGCCGGAATCTTGTTTTTCTCAAAGACGGTCCCGCCCGCGATGGAAAGCGTACTCCGGTAGCTGCCCAAAACGACGGCGATCTTCTCTTTGACGAGGGATTCCGCGACCGAAAAGGCTTCTCCTATATCCGACCGATTGTCCGCGATCACGAGTTCGACGGGTTTGTCGATCACCTCGGCGCGGAGGGAATGCGCGAGTTCGATCCCGGCCAGTTCCGTCTCGCCGGATTCCTTATCCCGGCCGGACAGGGATTCAAACACGCCGATCCGCACAACGTCATCCGAGCGTTCCGCATTCAAAAACGCGTCGGCAAAATTATCGTAAGACTCACAGCCCGTCGCGCACGCGAGAAGCAGCGCAAAGCAAAGCAGGACCGCCGCGCGCCCCTTGCGGACCCGGACGTCGCGCGGAATGAGGCCGCGCCGATCCGTACAGGCGAAAACATCTCCGGTGCGGCCACGGGCGGCGTCGTTCAAATTTGGCTCCGTCTGAATTTGAGCGCGAAGCGCACCCAAATTGTTGAACGGATGTTCTGCGGGGTTAAGGGCTTCGCCCGCCGCCCCGCAGAACATAGCCGCCGGGGGATTGCAAGCCCACGCCGGCCGTATGAAGCGGTGGTCCCCATACCCAAAGGCAGGGGATTGGGCGGCGTCGTTCATAACAGCAATATCCTCATACCGATTCGTAACCATTCAAACCCCACGCGATTTTTACCCGTTCGCTTGCGCTCCGGGCACGCGTGTCCATTACGGTCAACTCCCCCGCTTTAGCGGGTTAGGAGTTTACCGTCCCCGCCGCCCCGCGGAACACAGCCGCCGGGGGATTGCAAGCCCACGCCGGCCGGATGAAGCGCCGGCCTTGGCCTTTCGCCGGGGGATTGGGCGGCGTCGTTCAATCAAGCGCCCTTATTCCCCTCCACAAAGCGCTTGATCTTCTTCCCCGTGGTCATTTCAAACTCGCGTCTCCGGAGGATGATACGGCGAATGCGCTTGAACAGCGCCAACTCCGCGTTGATCGGGTCAAGCTTGCTCCAGAGCAGCTTTTCGATCTGCGCATCCGTGTAGTCCTCGCCGAGTTCCGCGCGCAAAACATCCTCGTCGGGCCTGATGCCGGCTACGATCAGCGTTTCCCCGCTCTCGCTTTCCATGCCCCAAACCAGACATTCCGAAACGGCCTCTATGCGCCCGAGGTGGTATTCCAATTCCTCCGGATAGACGTTCTTCCCGTTCTTTGTGATGATCACGTTCTTCTTGCGCCCCGTGATGTAGACGTAGCGTTCCGCGTCGATGTAGCCGAGGTCGCCCGTATGGAACCACCCGTCTTTAAGCACCTCGTCCGTGGCCTCCTTGTTGCCGTAATAGCCGAGCATGACGTGCGGTCCTTTCACGCAAATCTCGCCGATACCCGTTTCCGGATCGGCGTCCGTGATCTTGCCGTCGAAGCCCGTCGTCAGATAGCCGGCGGCGCTGTTCTTAATCGCGCTGTCGGGATTCACGGCGCAGATCGGCGAGCATTCCGTCAGACCGTAGCCCTGCAGGGTGCATATGCCGAAGTCCCGAAGCCCCTGCAGAATGCCCGGATCGATGGCCGCTCCGCCGCAGATGATCAGCTTCATGCGACCGCCGAACAGCGCCAATATCTGCTTGAAAAAGATCGGCGCGAGGTCTATGCCGAGCTTCTTCGTGATCGCGTTGATTTTGATCACGCGGCGCAGCAGCTTCTCCTTGCCGCTCGCTTTCACGTTCTGCCATATCTTCTTGTACAGGCTTTCGAGGATCAGCGGCACCGCGAGCAGCACCGTCGGCCGCGCTTCCGCCAAGTTCTTCACGATGTATTTCAAACCCTCGCAGTAGGCGATCGCAGCGCCCCTGTACAGCGGGATCAGAAAGCCGCAGGTGCATTCGTAGCTGTGGTGGATCGGCAGGACGGAAAAGAACACATCCCCCTCGACGATGCTTATGACGGTGGGCGGAACCACGATACCCGCGGCCAGATTCTTGTGGGAGAGCATGACACCTTTGGCCACGCCCGTGGTCCCCGAGGTGAAGATCAGCGCGCACATCTCGTCGCCGAAGATGCGGGCGTCCGAATAATCCCGGTTGCCCTCCGCCAAAAGCCGCCGGCCCTCCCCTATGCAGTCCGCGAGAAGCGAAACATCCGGGGAGGCCGCGTCGTCCGTCAAATCGATGAGCAGACGCAGCTTCGTGTCGCCGGATGCGTGGATACCCGTGAATATCTTGCGAAATTTCTTTGTGAACAGCACGCATTCCGCCTCGGAAGCGATCAGAAGCTGCTTGAGTTCGCTCGCGTTCAATTCCTTGTCGAGCGGTACGATAACGCCGCCGCCGCAGGTCACGGCCAGGTAGGAGATCGCCCATTGCCGGCAATTCTCGCCGATAAGCGCCACCCGCTTCAGCCCACGCGCCGCAAGCATCGTTCCAAGCGCGTCCACATCCTGCTTCATTTGCCGATAGCTTATCGCGCGGTAAGGCGCGTCGTGGTCGTCTTTCACGTAGAAAGCCGGCCTGTCCGCGTGGCGCGTGACGCAACCTTCGAGCATTTGACGCAGATCCGTCACCGCCCACACGTCCTTGTAGCGCACATGCGGGGACGTGCTGTTTTGGATGGCCGCCACCAGCGCCTCTGCCTCCTCCGCCTCCCGCGCTTTGATCGCCGCGTAGTCGTCTTGAACCGAAACCATACGATACACCTCCTTCTGTTCACCTTTTCCGTGTCCGGCCGCCTCGCCGCCTTGCGTCAGCCGTGGATCACCGTATGCCGTTTGATCTTCCGAACCGTCGTCTTTTCAAACTCGCTGTCGCGCAGGGCAAAGCGCTTTATCCGCTTGTAGCCGGGCAACTTCTCGTTGACGCGGTCTATCTCCCGCTTGAGCATCCGTTTGAGTTCCTCCGAGCCGAGCGATCTGCCGTACATCTCCTCGGCGCACGCGAAGTCCGGGAAGATATCGGCGCAGATCACGACATCCCCGCCGCGTTCGTCGTCCGCGCCCCAGACCATGACCTCCGCGATACAGGGTATCTTGCGCAGAAAATATTCCAACTCCTCGGGCGACACGTTCTTGCCGTTCTTGGCGACGATGATATTCTTCTTGCGCCCCGTCACGTACAGGAAACCGTCGCTGTCGAAACGGCCGAAATCCCCCGTGTGCAGCCAACCGTCCACGATAACGCGCGCCGTTTCCTCCGGATCGTCATAGTATCCGAGCATGACCGAATCGCCGCGGCAGATGATCTCGCCGACACCGCTCCCGTCCGCGTCGATGATCCGAACCTCCGTTCCGGGCAGGGGCAGACCCACGGAGTCCGGCTTGCTGTATCTGTCCTTGTTCACCGCGATGATGGGCGCGTTTTCCGTCATGCCGTAGCCCTGTATCATGGGGAAGCCCATGGCGCTGAAGTCCTCGATAACGAGCGGATCTATCGGCGCGCCGCCCGATATGAACAGCAGGATGTTTCCGCCCAGCGCCTGATGGACCTCCTTGAACAGGCTTTTCACAATCTTGGTGTTCCGGCCGTTCACCAGCTTGGAAAACGCGATCGCCCGCCGCAGTTTCCCCGTCCTGCCCTTGTTTTCCGCGTTCTTCCACACCTTCTTGTGCATATTCTCGAAGATGAGGGGAACGCCGAGCATGACCGAGGCCTTTGATTCCGCCATGTTCTTCACGATGTATTTCAGGCCCTCGCAGATCGCGACGCGGCAGCCTTGGTAGATCGCCGTCATGATGTGGCAGGTCATTTCATATGTATGGTGCATCGGCAGCACGGAGAGTCCCGTATAACCGTCCAACACATCCACGTACTTGGACATGTTGCGGACATTCGCCGCGATGTTCCTGTGGGAAAGCATGACGCCCTTGGGCATACCCGTAGTCCCCGAGGTGAACAGGATCGCGCACAGGGCGTCCGGCTCGATAACGGCGTCGATGTAGGCGCGCCGCCCCATGGCGAGCAATTGCCCGCCGCGCTTATGCAGGGCGGCGAGCGACAGACGCCGGCCGGCGTGTTCGCGCGCGTCCATGCCGATCAGACAATCGAGGCGGAACAGCTTGTCCGCCTCCGTCACGAGACGTTCCAGCTTGCTCGAATAGATGATCGCCCGCACGCCCGCGCGTTTCATAAAACCCGCGAGTTCTTCCGCGCCGAGTTCCCTGTCGAAAGGAACGATAACACCGACGCCATTCGTCACGGCGAGATAAGAAACAACCCATTCGTACCGATTTTCGCCGATCAGCGCGATCTTGGCCCCCGAGAGCCCGCATTCCGTCAGGGCCGTGCCCAAGCTGTCGATATCCGCCCGCATTTGCCTGTAGCTTATGGGTCTGTACACGCCGCCCGGCCTGTCTTTGACAAGAAAGGCGTCCCTCTCGTCAAACAACTCCATGCTTGAATTGACGAGTTCTTTGAGATCGGCGATCTCCCGGTGTTCGTACAGGGCGTCCTTGTATTTTACGCTGTTCAAATCAGTAATTCGTCGCCCTGATTTGGAAATAGGACTGCGGGTGCTTGCACACGGGGCACAGGGCAAAGGCTTTCTTGCCCTTGTACACATGGCCGCAGTTCGCGCAGATCCATTCCACTTCCTCCTCGCGTTCAAACACCTTGTTTTCTTCGATATTCTGCTTTAATTTGCGATAGCGCTCCTCGTGGTGCTTCTCGATGGCGCCGACCGCCTTAAACTGCGCGGCGATGGCGGGGAAGCCCTCTTCCTCGGCCTCTTTTGCCATGCGCGCGTACATATCGGTCCACTCAAAATTCTCGCCGTTCGCGGCGTCCTCGAGGTTTTCCGCCGTGCTGCCTATGCCGTGAAAGAGTTTGAACCACAACTCGGCGTGTTCCTTTTCGTTCGCGGCGGTCTCCTCAAAGAGGTTCGCGATCTGCACATAGCCGTCCTTTCGCGCTTGGGACGCATAGTAGGTGTACTTGTTCCGCGCCTGCGATTCTCCGGAAAAGGCTTCCATCAGGTTTTCGTAGGTCTTTGTTCCTTTTAATTCGGGCATTTCTCCATCCTCCTCAACTTACTATAACTTGCTGTCTAAAAAACTTACAAAATTACCAATTGTTATGATGATCGTTCCCTTGCAATCCGCCGCTGCGCAAAGCCGCGCCTCACTCGAATATGCTGCCGCCGATGAACTCCCTGAGTATCGAATTGTTCACGATGGCGCTGTCGTCCTCGATGGTCTTGAAGAATTGCAGGAAACGCTTCAGGCGATAGGCTTCGCTGTATTCCTCCTCCGTCTCCGCGATCGCGTCGAGAAGCGGCATGGCGTATTTTTTCAGCACGGCAAGCTCGTAGATGTGCGCGGAATTGAAGAGTACGTCGGCTTCCCCGCTGAAAGGAAAGATGTTTCGGTCCTCGCCGGCGCGGACCGACGGCCAGGTCGCGATCGTCCTCTTGGCGTCGATACCGCGGGATCGGGCGTCCCGCACCATGCGGCGCAGGAGCCGTATGTCCGTCGTCGGTATGCGGTTGTGTTCGTCGATGTTCAGCGCCGTCAGGGGGCTGATGTATATCTTGAACTTCTCCCTGTCGTCTATGCCCGCCGTCAACTGCCTGTTCAGGCCGTGTATGCCCTCTATGACGATGATCTGTCTCGGTTTGCCTTTCGTGAGGCGTTCGCCGAAATATTTTCGGCCCTCGTGGAAATCGTAACGCGGAATGTCCGCCGTTTCACCGCGCAGCAACGCGTTCATATGGCTGTTGAACAAATCCGCATCGAGCGCCGTGATGTCCTCGAAGTTCTTTTCTCCGAAAGCGTCCAGGGGACAGTCCGCGCGCTCCAGAAAGTAATCGTCCGTGCCGAGCAGGAGCGGATCGCGGCCTATGACCTTGAGCTGTATGCAGAGTCTGCGCGCAAAGGTCGTCTTGCCGGAGGAGGACGGCCCCGCGATCAGGAGCAGGCGCTTGTTCTCTTTCGCGACGCGATCCGCAATGCCGGCAATGCTCTTTTCGTGCAGGGCCTCCGAGAGTTGTATCATCTCGACGGCGCGATCGCCAAAAGCGCGCTCGTTCAGGTCCGCGGCCATCGATATGCCCAGAAGTTCACCCCAGCGGTTTGCCTCGCCGAAAGCGCCGTAGAGTTTCTTTTCATCCGTATAGGGCGGGATTTCGTCGGGCTTTGCGGGATGCGGAAAGCGCAACAACACGCCGTTTCGGTACGTGCGAAGCTCGAAATGCTCAATATAGCCCGTGGACGGCAGCATCTGCCCGTAGAAATAATTCCGAAATCCGTCCAGCGCGTAGAAAGCGATCCATTCAAAATCCGCGGCGCTTTCGAGCAAGCGAATCTTGCCCGCGCTGCCGTCCTCGCGCAGGTGGGCGAGGGCCGTTTCCCTGTCCACGATCTCTTTGGTGAAAGGGATATCGGCCTCGACGAGCGCCCGCATACGCCGGTCTAGGGTCCGCAGTTCCTCGGCGGACAGGTTCGTTCCGCGCCGTAGCAACGTGTAGATACCCTTGTTCAGCGAATTGCCGAGAAAGACCTCCATCCGGCCGAACACATCCCGTATGGCCTTGAGGTAGAGCAGGGACAGGCTCCGCTGGTACATCAGGTTCACCGCGTTCACGCGCATGTCGAGCAACGTGATATCATCGGGTTCGTCTATCGGCTTGTTCAGCTCGCGAATCTGCCGGTTCACTTTCGCCGCCAATATGCGATAGGGCAGCTTGGGCCGGTACGCGTCCGCCAACTCGGACAGCAATAAACCCTTTTTTACGGATATGCTCTCGAACGGCGCCCGCGGATCCGTCCGCAACCTTATCTTTATTTCATCTGTTTCTTCCATGCCGTACCCCCGTCCGATGTTCCGCGCCCGCCGCGCGGATCGCCTGTCATTTATTATACAGCCTAAACGGAAAATTGTCAGGTGTTTTTTGTTGTTGTTTTTTTCGGTTGACAATAGATTGTTACAAAAAGGTTACAAAAAAATGACAAATGCAACTCCCCCCTTGACACGCGGGTCAAATTGCATTAAACTTGCTTTTATATTTCAGGCAAAGACGCCGAGGATTGTTCCTTGGCGTTTTTTTGTACCTTGAACGAAGCCGCAATTGAGCCCGGCGGCGCTTTGCGCGACTTGCTTCACCGCGCGGACTTTCGTCAACGGGTTCGCATCCGGACATCCCCGCATTCCCGAAAACACGCGTTGTCGTTCAACAGGAAATTCGCCATCATTTTTATGTAATGCAGAGAATGCGGGGATCTTGCACAAAGGCGTGCGTTTCCGAGGAGGAAATGCGCGTTTTTTGTTTTTAGGAGGTGATTTTGCATGTACTCATCCGTCAATACGATCTGGGTTCTTCTCGGAGCGGCCCTCGTGTTCTTTATGCAGCCCGGCTTTGCCATGCTGGAGGCCGGTCTCATCCGCGCGAAAAACGTCGGGAACATCATTATGAAGAATGTCATCGATCTGTCGCTCGGTTCCATCGTGTATTGGATCGTGGGCTTCAGCATTATGTTCGGCGTTTCCAATTCGGGGATCGTCGGTACGCCCGATATTTTCCTGTTCGGCGATACCCTCGCGAACACCGCGCCGGACGGCGTCAGCCCTTGGTCGTTTTTCATCTTCCAGACCGTGTTCGCGGCGACTGCGGCAACCATCGTATCGGGCGCCATGGCGGAACGCACGAAATTCTCCGCTTACTGCGTCTATTCGGTGGTGATCAGCCTCATCGTCTATCCCCTTTCCGGACACTGGATCTGGGGCGGCGGCTGGCTTTCCGGACTCGGTTTTCATGACTTCGCCGGTTCCACGGCCGTGCATATGGTCGGCGGCGTCGCGGGACTGGTCGGCGCGGCCATGGTCGGCCCTCGGATCGGCAAATATTCCAAGAGCGGAAAATCCCGCGCCATCCCGGGCCACAGCCTGTCTCTCGCGGCGCTCGGCGTGTTCATCCTGTGGTTCGGCTGGTTCGGCTTCAACGGCGGTTCCACCGTTTCGGCTACGGGTGACGATGTGCTTGCGTCGATGGGCGTTATCTTCACGAACACGAATCTCGCGGCGGCGGCCGGGGCGGCGGCGGTCATGATCGTCACGTGGATTCGCTATAAGGGTCCCGACGTTTCCATGACGCTGAACGGTGTGCTGGCCGGGCTCGTGGGTATCACGGCCGGCTGTGACGCGGTCAGCGCCGCAGGCGCGGTCATGATAGGCCTGCTCTCCGGCATAGCGGTCGTAGTGGGCATAGAGATCATAGACAAGAAGTTCAAGGTGGATGATCCCGTCGGCGCGGTGGGCGTCCATTGCGTATGCGGCGCGGTCGGAACCCTTTGCGTGGGCCTGTTCGCAATCGACGGCGGGCTGTTCTACGGCGGCGGCGCGAGATTTCTCGGCGTACAAGCGATCGGCGTGATCGCCGTGGCGGCTTGGGTCACGATCGCGATGCTCATCACATTTTCCGCCATCAAAGCCGTCGTCGGCCTCCGGGTAACGAAAGAAGAGGAGATCGAGGGCCTTGACGTTCACGAACACGGTATTGAGAACAGCTACGCGGACTTCATGCCGAGTTCCGCGCCCCGGCCCGCGGAAGCGCCGGCGGCGGCGCCGGTACCCGTCGAAGCGGCGGTGCCCGTCACGGATGCGCGCGACGCGGACGGCGAAACCCGAAAGGGTCCCAAAATGACCAAGATATCCATCATCACGCGGCAAAGCATGTTCGAGTCCCTTGAAGCCGCGATGAGCGCCATAGGGATCACGGGCATGACCATGACGAATATCTTGGGTTACGGCGTGCAGAAAGGCCATCCTGAATTCTATCGCGGCGTAGAGGTGCAGGCGCGCCTCCTGCCCAAGATTCGCGTCGAGATCATCGTCTGCAAGGTGCCGGTACGCACCGTTATCGAAACCGCGAAGAAAGCGCTCTACACAGGCAACATCGGGGACGGCAAGATCTTCGTATACGATGTCGAGAATGTAATCCGCGTGCGAACCGGAGAGGAGGGCTACGACGCGCTGCAGGACGACTGAAGGATTTACGCGCTGCTCGAACGGCTCAAAAGAGAACACCTGCCCGCGTCTTTGCCGGATTGACCGAACGGAGACGCGGGCAGGCGTTTGCGCGAAGACGCAAACCGGCGGTGAAAGAAATCGCTCACCGGTTTTTAACACGTCGCTTGCGCTTTTGCTCTTTCAAGTACCGTGTTTCGGAAAAACATATGGCAGGCGCGTTCAGCTCTGTTGATCTGAAATATCGGAGAACTTGCCGCCAAAATTCAACATACGCCCTTTTTCCACCTTTAGATCGCCGCCTTGATATCTGTATACAATATTTTCACGATTCATCAACACATCGATCGAATCCGCAGGATTTCCTTTTACGAGAATGATATCGGCCAATTTTCCGGATTCAATGGTTCCAAGATGTTCCCCCATTCCGATAAGTTCCGCTGCGATTTGTGTTCCCGAACGGATCGCTTCAAGATTGCCCATGCCCGTTTCGGCCATCGCCCGCATCTCGCAGATGGAGTATTCGCCGTATTTTGTGGTCAGATCGCGAACGGTATCCGAACCCATGGCGATTTTTATACCCTTGTCGAAAGCCATTTTCAAACGTTTGTATGCCTGTTCCCGAACCTTGTGGCCATCTATAGGGTTTACGGACAGCCTATCGAGCATACGGAAAGGTCCGTATTCCACGCTGACGGGCGTGGCCTCCACGGCGTTCTTTCCGAATCGTTGC
>JAITKU010000205.1 GCA_031278255.1 Eubacteriales Family XIII. Incertae Sedis bacterium
CCCACTGACGCCTATGTTTTGAGGGGCGGCGGGCAAAGCCCTTGTCCCCTCAAAACATCCGTTCAACAATTGAAGTGCGCCTTTGGCGCTTCAATTTTGGACGGAGCCAAAATTGAACGATCCGCGCCGCCGGCGCCATGGAAAAGGAAGCCGCTTTCGTGTATAATATGTGCGGACCGGATGCATTTGTATCGGAAAGGAGCGAGTCTGCCGATGGAAATCACCGCTGTAATCATAGGCGTTTTGTTCGCGATCGTCCTGTCGAATATACTGGGGAGTCTCTTTCCCATGCTCCCGCTGACCTTGATACAGATCATCTTCGGTTGTATGATGGCCCTGCTCACGCCGGAATTCAAACTCTACTTGGAACCGGAACTGTTCATGATCCTCGTGATCGCGCCGCTGCTTTTTCGCGAGGCGGACGAAGCGGACGTGTACTCGCTTTGGGAGCTTCGCAAGACGGTGTTCCTGATGGCCTTTATCCTCGTGTTCATCACCGTGTTCGCGGTCGGAGGCGCGGTGAATCTGCTGATCCCCGGCATACCGGTCGCGGCCTGCTTTGCGCTCGGGGCGATACTCGGACCCACGGACGCGGTCGCGGTGTTCTCCCTGTCCGCGCGCATCAAGATTCACGAAAACCTGAAAAACGCGTTGAAAGGCGAGGGCTTGATCAACGACGCGTCGGGACTCATCGCGTTTCGCTTTGCCGTGGCCGCTTTGCTCACGGGCGGTTTTTCCTTCTATATGGCGTTTCGGGACCTGCTGCTCGCCTCTTTGGGCGGCGTGCTGGTCGGCTTTGTTCTTTCGTCCGTCGAGCGTTGGGCCGTCGATATGCTGAAGCGGCTCTCCGTGCGCAGTACGGGCGCGTATATGCTCATAGAGATCATGATGCCGTTCATCTGCTATATGTTCGCCGAGGAATTCGGGATGTCCGGCGTACTGGCCGCGGTGGCCGCCGGTGTGCGGCAGACGCCCTCTCTTCGGAAAGCGGACCCTTCGGAGGCGGAATTCGGCATAGCCAAGAAGGTCACTTGGGATATGATCACTTTCACGCTGAATTCGCTCGTGTTCCTGTTGCTGGGTTTGCAATTGCCGGGCATTTTTACGGATGTTTGGAATGATCCGGACTACTCGCATTTCTTCCCGGTACTGTGCGCCGCAGTCGTCACGCTGATCCTGTTCGGGGTTCGTTTCTTGAGCCTCGCCGTCTTTGCGACCGATGTAGTCGGGGACACGCTCCGCGTGAAACTGAAGAACACGCTGCTTTTGACGCTTTCGGGCGTCAAGGGCGCGGTCAGTCTCGCCACGGCCTTTGCTCTGCCCCTGTATTACGGCGACGGTTTGCTTTTTCCCTACAGATCATTGCTGCTTTTCATCACGGCGGGCGCCATCATACTCTCGTTGCTCATGGCTTTGATTCTGCTGCCGATCATCGCCGACTCGATCAAGCGGGACAGATCCGCGTGCGATATGCAAATCGCCATCCTGCGCGAGGTGATCGCGCAGCTTAAGGAGCAGTTTTACGGCAAGGCGGACAACGCCAAGAACACCGCCGCCCGCGCCGTCATTAAGAATTATAAGGAACGCATTCGAGGCATAGAGGACGCGGAGTATGACAGGCGCGAAAAAAAGGCCGTAAGAGCCTTGTGGCGCTTTATGTACCGAACGGAAAACAGGATCGTGGAAGAAAGCCGGGAAAAGGCGGAGATCGATGCGGACCTCTGCCGCGATGTCCGCGATCTGCTGTTCTTCATTTACAGCGACAGGCTTCGCGGGGCGGCGGCGCACGCTATGCTTTCTTTCTTTTTTTCACGTTTCGGCGGCGGGAGGCGTATGCGCAGGCTGTTTGCGGACGAGCATCGTCTCGCCGTGCGCGAACAGCTCGTGAAGAACGCCGTCTTGCTCTCAAAGGCTTTGCGCGCCGGACGCGGGGACCTGCCGGAGAGACTGGCGGATCGGATGCTGCAGGAAAGGTTCTCCAAAGGCGCCGAGGCGGAGAACGGCCTGTTCGGGCGAACGCTCCGCGATCGTTTGCAACCGGGCTATGAGGACGCGCTGATCAGCGGATTCTATGTCGAACGACGCGTGATACACCAATTCCTCGAACGGGGAGATATCTCGATTGAGCAGGCCAACACGCTGCGCGGCGACGTAAATCGCTTGGAACTGTACACGCTGTCCGAGAAACACGGCAACGCCGCGCCGCCCATTGTCGAAAGATTAACAAAGTTGCGCGAAAAGATGCAGAAACGAGGGTCGCGCGGTCGGGCCAAGCGCGAGCGGCTTCCTCGCGATGTATGACGGTGCCGTCAGATTCCGCAATATGTGCATATAGGGCAGATGGCAAATAGGCGATAATCAAAATATATTGAATATCGAACTCATTTAAACAAAATTTTTTGCTTGAATGCGTTATTTTTTGTTTATATCTTGAAATAGACAAAATATCATGTTACAATATTCGCAGGACTGCGGCTATTGTAACATGTTGAACGACGCCGCCCAATCCCCCGGCGAAAGGCCGGGACCGGCGCTTCATCCGGCCCGCGTGGGCTTGCAATCCCCCGGCGAAGTGAGCCTCGGGCGAACGGAGGAATGAGGCGAAGACGAATGTCAGACGGAGCTGAGTTTGAAGTAAAACGCAAGCGTGGGAGGACGAGCATGGTAGAAGTTGAGTTGTATCGCTTGATTCGTACGGTGCGGGCGCAGCGGTGCGAAACGCAAACCATAGAGGTCAAGGCCGCGCAACAGGGCTGTCCGTCCAGACTGTACGATACGCTTTCCG
>JAITKU010000181.1 GCA_031278255.1 Eubacteriales Family XIII. Incertae Sedis bacterium
TGAAAAAGAAAGACTGCTCCCGATTGCCGGGCCGCAGTCCGTTTTTACCGCTACAATTTCATTCTAAGGGATCGCCGAACGGATGTCAATAGATCAAAAACTTCTCGCGTTTCCGTGAATCTGTGTCTTTCAATGATCTGACCCATATTCGGGTTTTTTTCGCGGGGTGCCGCGTCTCCGCGAATACCGCTCAACACCTTTCACGTCCGCCGCGCGGCCCGTTCCGCACATGTCGGCGAGGGGGCAGCCCGCGCAAGAGGGTTTTGCGCGGCAATGATCCTTGGCGTTGGCCACGATCACGGCGTGCGCGTTGTTGTAGAGCGAAGCGTCGAGTCCCGCCGCGAAGAACGCTTGCGCCTCGTCGTAGCGAAAGGGTACGGCGGAGGCGGTCAATCGGGACAGCAGACGCAGGGTGTAGGCGTCGATCACGAACACGGGAAATTCAAAAGCGTACAGCAGGATGGAATCGGCGGTTTCCTTGCCGATTCCGCGCAGCGCGAGCAGCTCGGCCCTAAGCTTTGGAAGCGGCGCCGCCTGTACCGCGGACACGGAATACGCGTATCGCGCAAACCACGCGGTCAGGGTTTTCAGATAGGCGGCCTTTTGATTGAAGAAGCCGGCCGGCCGGATGATCTCCGCCAAGTCCGCCTCCCGCGCCGCCTCCACGAACTGCGGCGAAAGGCGATCCGCGAAGCGCGCGACGGCCTTTTCGACGTTGCGCCAGGCCGTGTTCTGCGTGAGGACGGCGCCCACCATGACCTCGTAGGGACTCTTCGCGGGCCACCAACGCAGGTTTCCGTAGCGTTTGTAAAGGCGCGCGTACAACGCGGCGGGAGAGGGCGCGATGGCCGCCGCGTCCGCCCCCGCCCCGCGCGCGGCCCGGGGGCTCATGTGATGATCCTCTCTATGCCAAAGGAATCGCAGATGGCGGCGAGCGAACGCATGAGCGCCTCATCCGGCTCGCGCAGGCGCGCGGCGGCCTCCCCTCGGACGCCGTTCGGACGGTAGCGAATCAGCCTGTAGCGCGGCGGCGATGCGGTTTCGGCGAGGCGCCGGCAGGCTTCCTCCACCGCGGCCGCCGCGTCGAAGAGTCCGGGGCTTACGACGGTGCGAATCTCCGGGAGCTTGCCGCGCTCCGCCAAAAATACCGCGCGGTCGAGAATATACGCCGCTTCGCGGCCCGCCGCGGCCGCGTATTCGGCCGGGGAAGCCTTGATATCGAGCATAACGCCGTCCACCGTTCGCAGCAGCGCGGGATCGGCCGCGAAATCATAGCTGCCGTTGCTGTCGAGGAGGAAACCGAGGTCACGCGCGTGGGCCTCGGCGCCGAGTTCCCGCAGAAAATCCGGATAGAGCGTGCATTCCCCTCCGGAGACCGTAATCCCCCTTATATAACCCAAGGCGGGCGCAATCGCGTCCATCACCTGCGCGGCGTCCGTATACCACACGCGCGGACTCGCGTTCCAAGGACAGCGCCGCAGGCACGCGTCGCAGAGCGTACAGCGTTCTCGGTCCCACAAAACGCGTCCCCCCTCGGCAAAAAGCGCGCCCGCGGGACAGGCGGGCACGCAGAGACCGCAGGCATTGCACAGCGATATCGTCTCCGGATTGTGGCAGTACGGACAATTGAAGCCGCAGCCCTGCACGAAAACGACGGCCCGATTGCCCGGGCCGTCCACGATGCTCGATTGGAGGATACGGTTTATCGGCGCGCGCGCTCTCAACGCCGCTTCCTCTCTAAGATACGCGCGTTGCGCGCGGCGCCGAGTCCGAGCGCCGTCGTGTTCTGCAAAACGCTCTGCCCCTGCGCCAGCTTATCCATTTCGGAGCGTTTGACGAGATAACCCGTGACGCGTATCACATCCGAATCCCCCGCATGTATCGAAAAGTAGCGTCCGCCTTTCGCGAATCCGCCGCGCACCATATCCAGCACATAGTCCGGATTCGCGCGCGCCGTCGGCTCCAGCGCGAACACCTCGCCGGTCCCGGACGGAAAATAACCGTGGAACAGGCCGCAGTTGTTCATGTGATCGCTCAACTCGGCCGGCTCTTCGCCGATCGGAATCCGCGTGGCGGGGCTTTCGCCCACATCGGAATCTATGCCCACCTGCCCGTGCAGCAGAAAGCGCCCGTCCGTCGCGACGCAATACGGATTTTGATGTGCCCGAACGAGCGCTTCTATCCTGTCCATAATGTCAAGACCCAGCGCGTCCGCCTCTTCGGACCGGCCGAAACGCAGCGTCTTGCCCTCCTTTTGCATCAGCGCGTTCACGCATTCGGCAAGGCCCACAAGCCCGAACATGGCCGTAAAGCGATCGCGGCGAATGAAACCCTCCCGCGCGAGGAAATTGCTCTCGAAAAAGCCCGACTGCTCCGTCATGAACGCGATGCGCGCGTCCATATAGCGCAACATGGTCTCGGACGCGTGCGCGAGCTTTTCCCAAAAATCCGCGCGGTCCGCGGCGCGGGCGGCCAAGTGACCGAGGCGCAGGCGGGAGAGCGTAAACGCGCCGCCGCCGACGAGCAGTCCGTTGTAGCAACTGGCCAGCGCGTAATCCGCGCCGAGATCGCGCAGAAACATCTTATGGTTCGCAAAACTCGGCTTCGCGCTGCCGAGCGCCGAGAGCGCGGCCAGGCGCGCGTAATCGTCGGGCGTGAGATCGGGATCGTAAAGGAAAGAGATGTTCGGAACGCTCTTAGGCTCGTCCGCCTCGCATTCGAGCAGAAGCCGCCCCGTCAGGCTGTCGTGCGGGCCGAGGTCGGCATGGCAAAACGAGTCGGTGACGGTGCGGTCCACATAGCGCATGAACAACCTGAGCTTCTTGCGGGCCGTTTCGCGCGTCTCCCTTAGGACAAAAGGTTCGAGCAGTCGATCGAGAAAGCCGATGAAAACCGGAAAATTCGTTACCGACGGCACGTGGCGAATGAATACAGCCAGAACATTCAGGGCCTCATCCAGATCCGTAGGCGGATCGAGCCGCAGAAAATCACAGCCTTTCTCGAAGAGCAGATCATAATCGGGTACGATATAACGCGGCCTCGGCGGGCAGTTCGATTCGTCGAGATCGCAGATTATCCCCTGCTCCTTGAGCGCCGGATAATCCGCGGGCAATTCCAAAACCTCGATCAGCGATTCGGCCAAGCGTTCAAGACCCGTCACTTTCTGTTCGTGCGTAAGCTGTCTGCTGCAAACGGTATCCAATATGCGGCGCCGCGTTTCCTCGACGCGCTCCGCGCTTATCGGTCTGATGTTCATCATGTGAATACCCCCTTGTTCCCACCCGCCGTGCAATGCGTTCGCCCCCTTGCGAAGCGCCCACGCGGATCAGGCAAAAATCCTTCTCCCTCTCTTTACCCCCAAAAACGCGTTTTAATCCGTCTCCGCCGCGCCCCCTCGCGGAAAATTTTCGCGGCGCGGCCGATGCGTCAATGGCCCGCCGGATCGTAGATTTTTCCGCTCGCCGCGGGCGCGTGGCTCTTTCCTATGAACAGCAGCACGAGCAGCGTAATGATGTACGGGATCATGCTCAGCAGGTGTACCGAAACGCTGAGCGCGAACTTGGGATTGCCCAGCGACAGCGACAGCGACTTGCAGAAGCCGAACAGCAGGCAGGCCAGCACGGTATTCCCGGGCTTATACTTGCCGAATATAACGGCCGCGATGGCGATGAAGCCCTGCCCCGATATGATGGACGGAAAGAAGTACGACACGGTTGATAGGGGAATGACCGCGCCGCCGAGCGCCGCGAGTATGCCCGACAGCAGGACGCAGAAGTAGCGCAGGCGAAACACGTTGACGCCGAGCGTCGCCGTCGCCTTGGGATGCTCGCCGACGGCGCGGATCCGAAGTCCCGTCCGCGTCTTGAACAGCAGGAACCATATAAAGAGCGCCAGCAGCATACACAGGTAGACCGACACATAGTTCTTGAAGGTATAATCCATAAAGGAATTCTCCGGGAAGATACCGCCCAAAACGAGCGGCAGCTTGTCCGAGAGATCGACGGGGCGCGTCTGCGTGGAGCCGTCAAACAGCGCCTTGCAGAAGTATATGGCCGCGCCCGGCGCGAGCAGGTTGATCGCGATGCCGGAGATCGTCTGATCGGCCTTGAACGTAATGCAGGCCAGCGCGTGCAGAAGCCCAAAGACCGCGCCGGTCAGGATCGCCGCGAGCAAGCCGATCCACGGATCGCCGAATACGGTCGCGGCCGCGGCGCAGGAGAAAGCGCCGACCATCATCTGTCCCTCTATGCCGATGTTGACCACGCCCGAGGTTTCGCTCATGATACTGCCCATGCCCGCGATGATCAGAGGCGTGGCGTAGGTGAGCGTGGAACTGATGAGAAGTCCTATATCCGAAGCGCTGAACATCATAGCGGCCTCCCCTCCTTTTTGGCGCGGAAAAAGTGTACGAGAGCCCTGAAAGCGCCCATGATCGCGATGGAATAGATGATCACGCCGACGATCACGCCGACGAGTTCACTCGGCGCGCCGATGATGTTCAGCTTGCTTCCGCCGTACTTCATGCCGCCGTAGAAAAGCCCCGCAAACAGCGCGCCGATCGGGTTTATGCCGCCGATCATCGATACGGATATGCCGTCGAAGCCGTAGCCCTCCTGCGCGGCGAGCTGTGTGATGCGTCCGACGACGCCCAGCACCTGCACGGCGCCGCCGAGTCCCGCGAGCAGGCCCGAAATCCCCATGCTCAAAGCGATGGAGCGTCCGACATCTATGCCGCCGTATTCCGCCGCGTTGCGGTTGAAGCCGACCGCCCTGAGCCGAAAACCCAGCGTCGTCTTGTTCAAGACGATCCAGCAGAACGCGACGGCGGCGAGCGCGAGCAACATGCCCCAGTGTACGCGCACGGAACCCAGGCTCTCCTTGAACGCGTCGGTATAGATGTGCGCGGTTTCGCTCACGTCCACAGAGGCCGTGGAATTCGGCTTCTTGAACGCGGGCGTCATCACGACGAAATTCGAGAAATAAAAGGCGATCCAGTTCAGCATGATGGTCACGATTACCTCATGTATCCCCTTGTAGGCCTTGAGAAGCCCCGCGATCGCGCCCCACGCGGCTCCGGCCAGACCGCCGAGGAACACGGCGACCGCGCCGTGCAGTCCCGCGGGCATGGGCAGCGCCACGCTGACGACGAGCGCCGCAAGGCCGCCCATAATATACTGACCCTCCGCGCCGATATTGAAGAGGCCCGTCTTGAAAGCAAAGGTGACGGAAAGGCCCGTGAATATGATCGGCGTCGCGTACTGCACCGCGTACATCCGCGTCTTGCCCGTGCCGAGAACGCCGCCGAACAGCGTGCCGTAGGCCTCGATCGGATTGAAACCCGTGATGAGCAGGATGACCGCGCCGGCCAAAAGCCCGATCAGGACGGACAGCAGGGTGTACAAAAAGGTATCGTTCAGGATGCGTGTCAACCGGACGCGCAAAGGCTTGGGCGCGCCGCCTCCCGCCGCCGGGGCGCCGGATACGTCAGCTTGCCGCATGTACTTCACCTCCCGCCATCATCAGGCCCAGCGTCGCCTGCTCCGCCTTGCCGCCCTCCACGCTGCCCGCCACCCTGCCGCGAAACATGACATCTATGCGGTCTGACAGATTCATGATCTCGTCGAGTTCAAAGGAGATCAAGAGTACCGCCTTGCCCGCGTCGCGCTGGGATACGATGTAACGATGGACGTATTCGATGGCGCCCACGTCGAGTCCCCGCGTCGGATTGACGCAGATCAAAAGCGCCTTGTCGTTCGTCACCTCCCGCGCGATGATCACTTTCTGCTGGTTGCCGCCCGACAGACTGCCGGCCTTGGCGGAGGCGCAGCCCGAAGGGCGCACGTCGTACCTTTCCACGAGCGCGCGCGCGTGCTTCATTATATTGTCCTTGCGCAGAAAGCCCCGCCGCGAAAATTCAGGCTCGCCCACATTCTGCAAAACGAGGTTTTCCGCCACCGAAAAATCGAGTACGAGACCGTGCTTCTGCCTGTCCTCGGGTATGGAAGAAAGCCCGTGCGTGAAGAGCATACGGGGGGATTTATTGAAGATATCGACGCCGGATATCGTGACGGCGCCGGACTCCGCCCTCCGCAGGCCCGTCAGCGCGGAAACGAATTCCGACTGGCCGTTTCCGTCCACGCCCGCCACGCCGACGATCTCACCCGCGCGCACGGTCAGATTCAGGCCGTTTACGGCCGTATGGTTCCAGTAGTCCCGCACGATGAGATCTTCCACGCGAAGCACGACCTCGCCCGGCGTAGGCGGTTTTTTGTCTACGGAAAACTTGACGGTGCGTCCGACCATCATGGAGGCCAGATCCTGTTCGCTCACCTCCGAAACGAGAACCGTATCTATGGTTTTGCCGGCGCGGATGATCGTGCATCTGTCGGCGATCGCTTTGATTTCCGCCAGCTTGTGCGTGATGATGATAACCGTTTTCCCCTCCGCCGTCAGATTCCGCATAATGCGTTCCAGATCCTCGATCTCCTGCGGCGTCAGCGAGGAGGTGGGCTCGTCTAAAATGAGGATGTCGGCGCCTCGGTACAGGACCTTCAATATCTCGGCGCGCTGCTGCATACCGACCGAAATATCCTCGACCTTGGCATCCGGATCGACGTTCAGCCCGTAGCGATCGCTGAGTTCCTTTACGTCGGCGCGCGCCTTGCGCATGTCTATCACCCCCGCGCCGCGCGTCGGTTCCCGGCCGAGTATGATGTTTTCGGCCACGGTAAAGGGTGGGACGAGCATGAAATGCTGGTGAACCATGCCGATACCGAGTTCGATCGCGCGCGAGGGCGAATCGATCGTCACCTGTTCGCCCTTGATCGAGATTTCACCCGAGGTCGGGCGCAGAAGGCCGTACAGAATATTCATCAGGGTACTCTTGCCGGCGCCGTTCTCACCCAGGATCGCGTGAATCGAGCATTGCGGCACCGTAAGGCATACATTGTCATTGGCCTTGAAAGCCCCGAACAACATCGTAATGTTTTGCATATCCACCGCGGGAGGCGATTCGGACGCAATGGCCCTGTCGTTTACCTTATCATCCATAGAAAGGACCTCTCTTTATGACTTTACCGTTTTCGGTATTAGGGTTCGTTACGGAATAAAGTTGACAAATTTGGCGCAGAATTTTTTTCGTCGAGCAAGGCGCAAAACGCAGACGAACCCTAAGGTTCGGCGAGGCTTTGCAACACAGTTCGGCGGAA
>JAITKU010000029.1 GCA_031278255.1 Eubacteriales Family XIII. Incertae Sedis bacterium
CCGATCTGATCCTGCTGAACAAGGTCGATCTGACGCCCTATCTCGACTTCGACGAAGCCTTCTTCATGAGGGGTCTGCGCGCGCTGAACAAGGAAGCCCCCGTGATCAAGCTCTCCTGCAAAACAGGCGAGGGCTTCACCGCTGCGGCGGCCTGGATCGAAGCGCGAGCCGGGGAGCTGTGCGCCGCGAAGGCCCTGCCCGTGCATACGCACGCATAGCGCGTCGGCCGGTGCATCGGCGCCCTGCCGCTTGGACGCACCGCGCGTACACAACAGCGATGCTCAACTCCAATCAATATCTTCATGGCGCACGCATTCGCCGCGTCTGTATTCGGCCAAGGCTTCTTCGTGCGCTTCTGTGTCGCCGGGTTCGGGTGATTCCGTCGGCATCAGGTTGTTCGCCAATTCGAGAAGCAAGCGTTTTTTGGATTCCGGCAAGACAGAATAAGCCATATCCCATTCGGTTTTTGGTATTGCATTCATCGCAGCATCTCCTAAAATCTACTATATGCGTTTCCGCGAGGAAGTATTTTCTCTATGATGATCGTATCATCGTTCACAAAAGAAAACAAAATACGCCAACCGCCGATTCGCAAGCGAAAAAGGCCGGGTAGACCTTCTATCCGAGCGATATCGCCATTGGGAAGCTTGGTTAAGGCGGTGCCGATTCGTTTTTTTGTGATATTGTCGGCTTGATGGATCGATTTAACGGCTTGTTTTGAAAATACGATGTTCATCCTTATAATCCGCTTTTCGCCGCTTTCCGCAAGGGAACGGTTTATCGTCGTCCTCTCTTGATCACTGTAGATCATATTCGTTCATTTGTCAATACGCAATAAATCGAGAAGGAGCGGGCGGGTGCCCGCTCCTTCTTATACCCGTTCGGGCCGGCGTCAAATCCGGCTCTGATCGGTCTTGATGATGATATCGTAAGCACCGCCGTAGGGATCGGTCTTGAGGAAGCTGTACACGGCCTTGCCCTCGTCCGCCTTGAAATTATCTTCCGTCGGGTGCATCGCCACCCACTTGCCGCCCTCTTTCTTGTAGAGCACGGTATTCGCCTCAAACGCGACGAAATCCGGAATGCCGCCCGAGAGAGCGGTTGTGCTTCCGCTGATTCCCCCGGTTGTGGTTGCAAGCACGAATGCGCCATCCGATCCGGCATAATAGCCCGCAAAGCCCACATTTCGAATCGTGGGATTGCCCGCGATTTGGGAATCCGTATACAGGCTGTCGTCGTCCAGATCCACGGCCGCGCGCAATATGCCGTCCGCGTTGACCTTGAATTTCACCGGCATCGGATAAGGGCCGGGACCCTTGCCCGACAGAGCGCCCGGATAGCTCCATGTCTTGGTTGCGGCATTCACGCCGTCCGCAAAGCTCAGACCTTGAACGACATCGATCTGCCCGCCGGCGCCGTCCGAGCCGCTTGCAACGCTGTTGATCAGAATGAAGATGCTCTCATAGGCACCGCTCAGATCGACGGCGAGGGCTTGTACGCTGCCGTTTTCCGCGTAGTACCGGAAGGGGCGCATCAGATAGCAATCCCGGATTTCATCGAGGTTGCCGACGCGCCGGGTGCCGTCGCTGTCGTATACAAACAACACCGCGTTCGCGTCTATGCCCAGCGAGCTCTCTCCGGAAACGGTCAGGCTTTTTCCGGACGCGTCGATTGATCCGTATATGCCGTCGGCGCCCGGCGTGTTTGCCAAATTGGCCGTAGCCGTCGTTTTCAGCTTTCCGTCGCGCACGACGTATTTGATCAGCGCGTTCTGCGCGACCGACGGATCACCGTCCTGCGGCGCGTATGTCGCAAGCCTTCCGCAAGCCTCGTAGACCCGCACCGCATCCGAGGCGGCGGACGTTACGACGGCAAAGTTTTCGACATCCCCGTGCGACATCAGAAGCGCCGTGACGTTGCCATTCTCCGCGTAATACTCGAAGGGACTGAAAGCGGAGAACGCATTGCTCTGAAACGCCATATTCGCCGAGCTTATGGTACCGTCGGCGTATCTCACGAACAGATCGATGTCTGTGGACAGCGGAATCCCGGAAGTGCCGGCGAGCTGCAATGTCCCTCCGGCGACGTGACCGTACACCGTATCGCCCCCGACTTGGAAGCCGGCACTCGCCTGCGTCGCGGTAGCCTGCACGCGCAGCTTCCCGCCGGAAAGCCTGTAGCGCACCAAGGTCGGAAGCGCGCTGTCAAAATGCTCGGCCAGCGTGCGCTCGTAGGGTGCCTTGCTCCATTCATGCACCGTCACGGCGTTCGAAACGCCGGATGCGGCCGCGCTCAAAACCGCTGTGTGCAAGGCGTCCTCGGCATCGACGACGAGCGCGGCAATCAAGCCGGCGGAAGAATCGAAATGATACCAAAAGGTTTTCGAAAGTCCGCATCCCATGAGATCGCCGATCTCACCCATCCGGTAGGCATCGTCCGCCTTCTCAAAGACGACGACCGCGGTACTGATGAGATAATTGTGACCCTTATCATTTGTCAAGATGGTCCCGGCCATGTTCACATAACCGTTGTGAGCGTTCGGGCCGTCCGGCTGTGCGACGGCGGCCCGGCTTACCGATGCAAGCTTGCCGTCGTTCATCGTGTAGGCCACAAGCTGCGGCAGCGTGGAATTCACCGCGTCCGTATCGTCCCAACCCGGGCCGCCGTCGATGTCGATGAAGCCGTCGGACAGCTCGTAGGAGAATTCCTTCCCGAGCTTGTTGAACAGCGTCGCGACGATTGTCCCCTGCGCGGTCTTTTCGGTCCGCAGCAATACGGCATAGCCGCCGGTGTCCGTTTGTTCGTCGTCGGTATTGCCGCCGCCACCGCCGCCGCTCGGCACGGCCGGGGTCGCGCCCGCCGCTTCCTTTCCGCCCACGCTCGCGGTCACACCCTCGGCCACGTTCACCGTAACGGGCGTCTGTTCGATTACGACATTGTCCGCATTGATATTCGCGACACCGATTGTGCCTTGCCCGCTGATCGCGGTCTGCGCATGGATGTTGGCCGTCGCGATGCTCGTGCCGCTCTCCGTTTCGACCTTCAGATTCTCCGCAGTGGCGTTGAGGGTCGTTATTTCGGCGCCCGACGCCAAGCTTATCGTCGCCTGCGCGCCCTCGACCGTCAGCGTTTCCACCTTGCCGCCTGAGAGCGCGACAATGCCGTCGCTTCCGGTGACGCGCACCGTCGATATGCTTGAGCCGCTCTCGACGGTGATCCTGACGGCGTTTTTCTCGACAAGCAAGGTGTTGATCTCGCAATTGCTCAGATGGATGCTGTTCATGCCGCCGCCCAAGACGCGCATACCGCCCTTCACCGTGATGCCGTTCAGATACACATCCCCGTCGGAAACCGCCGCCGTCACCGTCAGATCGCCGGCGACGGACATGTTCCGCAGAAGCACGCTCCGACTCGCGACGGTCACCTCGGAGAATTCGGCCTTGCCGCTTTCGGGTCCGTATTCGCCCGCGAAGCCGAAGCTGCGCGCATTGGAATAAACGCGGTCCAGAAGCACTGTCGCCTCGGCCCTCGTGATGTCCGCCGTCGGATTGATTCTGCCGTCCGAGCCGGCCACGATGCCACCCTCGATACTCGCGGCCACCGCTCCCGCCGCCCAAGCCGCCACGGCCTCGCCGTCGGAGGCCGCCGAAAGGACAGCCGTATCACCGTCGTCCGCATTTGAAATCCGCGCGATCATCGCAATCGCTTCCTGCCGCGCAATCGGCCGCTCGGGCGCCATTTCGGACGCGGAAAGGCCGTTGATGTAGCCCGCGTGCAAGGCTGCGGAAACCGTTTCGTAGTACCACGCCCGGGCAGACACGTCGGCAAAGCCTTCGACGTCCGCGCTCTGCCCGGCATAACCTTTCATGCGGTTGACAAGCGCCATGAATTCGGCGCGGCTGATTCGGTCGTTCGGGCGGTAATGTCCGTTTCCGTCACCCGCAAGCCATCCGCGCTCGGACCATTGCGCCAGCGTATCCTCCGCCCAATGCCCCGCGATATCCGTATCCGCCGCCCTTGCCGCCGCCGGCAGAGCCAACGCCAAGATCACCGCCGACAGCAGAAAAAGGCATTTTCGCGTCAAAGCTTTGTTTTTCATGCGGCCCCATTCCTTTCTTTAAGAGGTTCTCACATACAACGGTTCCATAATTCTCACTCCTTCTACCAGTATAGGCTTGTCCGAGTGGCTTGTCAATATGCAAAAAACATGCGATGCGGAAAGCGTGTGCGTAAAAGTTACGGTTCAGAGGCAATCGGCCTTGGGATTGGTAATCCTCTCCGCTCGTTGCGGTAGCCGCAAAAAACGATTCCTCACGGCGTCGGAATCGCCTCCGCCGTCTGCGGCGGCTTCGTCATCTCGAAATAATCCTTTTTGAAGAGGAACAAGCCCTCGTTTCGCATCTTGCTCAGCTCGTGCGACAGCGAGCTGCGGTTGACACCGAGATATTGCGCGAACCGCTCCCTGCTCATGTGGATGTGGAAGGCGCTTTCGCCCGTCCGCGCTTCCATGTTGCGCAGGAAAACCAGGATTCGCTCGCGCAGCGAGCGCTTGTACAGAACGTCTATCTTATAGAGTTTTTTGATGTTTTCATTGGCGAGAAAGTGTATCATGTTGACGCTGAGCCGCTCGTACAGCGCGGCGGGCAGCGCGTCGGCGCACATGAGCGCGTCGTAGCGAAAGATCAGAAGCAATGCGTCCGTCAGGCAGGTGATTCGAAACGGGCAGCGTTTCGTCACCGTGCAGACGATGTCGAGGCCGACCGGATCGCCCGCCACGTAGTGCTGGAACAGCTCCACATGGCCGCCGTAGTTGTTTTTTTCGCAGAGCAGCGTGCCCTCCGCCACGATTGCAAAGAACTCGAGGATGGCGCCTTCGCCGGCGAACAGGCTCCCGGCCGCGCAGGACCGCAGGGACGCCTTTGAGATTCTGCGAAGAAACGTGCATTCCTCCGGCCGGAGGCCGCCAAAAAGCCGCGTTTGCATCATGATGCGGTTCAAATTGCTCTCTGTCATGCGGTATCTCCCCTGCGGCGCGCCGTCGGACGGACCTTTGGCGCGCGTTCGCTAAACGCCCCCTCGGCTGCGAACGAGAGCGCAGACGGCATCCGCCGCCGCGGCAAACTCGCAAAGTTCCAGCGTTTCGGCGCGGCGCCCGGCATCGAGGCCCGCAGCGGCCAGCGCGCGTTCTATCTCCGTTTTGTCGCATCCGGCGAGGCCGGTCAGGGCATTCAGCAGGGTCTTGCGGCGCTTGCCGAAGCCCGCGCGCACGAGGGCGAAGAACATGGCCTCGCTCTGCGGCGTGACGGCCTTTTCGCGCCTGATGTCGAAGCGCAGCACCGACGAATCCACCTGCGGCCTCGGGATGAAGACCTCCCGCGACACCTGTGCGACGAGGCTTGTTTCGCAGTGGTAGCGCACCGCCACGGTCAAGGCGCCGTAAGCCTTCCCGCCCGCCTGTGCGTTTATGCGCTCCGCGACCTCTCTTTGCAGCATGAAGGTCATGCCGGCGGCCGGCGGCCCCTCCTCCAAAAATCGCAGGATCACGGGGCTTGTGATG
Organism: Eubacteriales Family XIII. Incertae Sedis bacterium; assembly: GCA_031278255.1. Lineage (GTDB taxonomy): Bacteria > Bacillota > Clostridia > Peptostreptococcales > Anaerovoracaceae > JAITLA01. Next base: position 5,558 of record JAITKU010000029.1, read on the forward strand.
TAGTAGGGCAGATTCCCGAGGATCCTTGTCCGGCCGCGCGCCGTTTCGTCGGGGCGCAGCAGGTCGCGCAGATCGAGCTTCAGTATATCGCCGTTGATCACGCGCACATTGTCGCGGTCCGCCAAAACCTCCGCGAGCAAGGGCATGAGGCGCTTATCCAATTCGACCGCGACCACGCGGCGGGCCTTCTCCGCCGCCGCCGCCGTCAGCACGCCCATGCCGGCGCCCACCTCGATTACGCAGTCGTCCCGCTCTATCCCGGCGCCTTCTATGATGCGGTCCACGATGTTTTTGTCCGCCAAGAAATTCTGTCCGAGCCCTTTGGCGGGGCGAATCCCGTATCGCCGGCAGAGCTCCCTGACGGCGGAAGGCGTATAAAGCCTCCCCGTCATTCGGCGCCCGTCCTTTCGTCCTTCGTGCCTGCGTCGCCCTCGGCGCTCGCGTCCTCCCGTGCGTCGCCCTCCGGCAGCACATAATAGATCTCTCCCGGCTTGACCATGCGCAGCCGCGTGCGCGCCTGCTGCTCTATGTACACCGGATCGTCCGTGTATTCGAGCTCGTTTTCGAGCCGCGCCTTCTGCTCCAGTGCGGCTTCGTATTCGGTCGTTGCCCGTGCTTCCTCCGTCTTCAGCGCCGCGATGCGGACGGCATAGGTACTCGCCGTGACCAGCAGCAACAGCAGGGCCGCGATGTAGAGCTTCCGATACGCGAAGATGCGGATCCCGCGCCGCGCAGCCCTTCGGGGTTTTTCCTGCGCGCGCTTCTCCCTGCGCCTCTCTCGCGCCTTCGTCATGCTGATGATCTTCTCGTTCCTTTTTTGCCTGTTCATTCGCTTCGCGCCTCACGTCGGTTCCGTGCCACACCTGATTGTACCATATTTGCGACGGCTTCACAATAGCGTTGTTTTTGCGGCAGGGAATATGTCGGATGGCCGGAAATGGCAGATGCGAAACGAATGTTTTCATTGACAATATTCCAAATCGCGAATATAACAATACAAGATTCACGGGAGGGTCGAGTATGGATTTTATGACTGCCAAAGAAGCATCTGAGCAATGGGGAATTTCGCGGAGACGGGTTGCGATCCTTTGTTCGGAAAACAGGATCGATGGAGCGGAAATGATGGACAAGATGTGGCTGATCCCCAACACAGCGACAAAGCCCGATGACGCAAGGAGCTTGCGTTTTCAGCCGCTTGAATGTCTGCCTGTCAAACCTTTTGTGAAATGGGCCGGCGGTAAGGCACAAATATTAGATGAGATACGCCGTCTATACCCGATAGGATTGGGAACGACAATTATGAAATACGCCGAGCCATTTGTCGGCGGCGGCGCGGTGCTGTTCGATATTCTGTTACTGTTCAGAGATTCAATCAAAACTATTCAAACCCTACGATAATTTCGTCCGGATCGGGTTCTGCCGGCCTATTTGGCTCCCGCAGCGTACTCGAAGCTACGTGAGGAAGCCAATATAGGCCGTCAGGTTCCGAGATGGGCGAAATTTGCGCGGGGTTTGAATAGTAACCCGATTTGTTTGGTTTTGTTTGACGGGGTCGATTGCCGGTCTGCCGCTCGAAAAGATGCCTTCGGATCAACCTCGGATCGATATCGGGTAATATTAATGTTAATCCAGAACATTTGCCCTTTACAGCAAAAAAATCCCGTGATATACTGAGCGCAAGCCTTGCAATACAACACGACGCTTCGCGGGCCGGGACGCGCGCAAGGCCCGTGCAGAGGCCGGACAATCCGCGCAAGCCGCACACACAGCCTTTTGGGAGGACAAGCGCCATGGCAAAAATACTGATTGCGTCGATGGGAACGGGAAGCTACAATCGCGCCACAAAAGAGAAGAGTTATTCGCCGGCCAAGTATTACATTGAGGGCAATCGCGCGGATTTCATCGAAAGCGCCTATATTTACGACGCCCTGAAGCATTTCCACGGCATCGACAAGCTCATACTCGTCGGCACATGCGGAAGCGCTTGGCATCTGCTGTACGAGCATCTCTTTGAAGCGGACAGCTCGATTGCGCCCGTTGCGGAACACAGCGACGATTACTTCTTCAAGCTGCTCGAGATAAGCGAATCGCCCGACAAGCCGCATGTTGCGACAATGCGTGCGGAGCTTGCCCCGTTGAAAGCGGCGATGGGCGAATTTTGCGCTGAAATTGTCGTCCTCGAATACGGATTGAATTCCGATGAAATCCTGAAGAATTTTGAACTGCTGTCGGCGGCATCGACGGTGATAAACGACGGTGACCGCATCTATTTCGACATCACGCACTCGTTTCGGTCGCTCGCCTTCTATGAGCTGCTTGCGGTCAGCCATATCAGGGACGCGCTGAAGAGAACCGTGGAGATCGAGTTCGTGTCGTATGGCATGTTCGAGATCGCCCGCGAAAACGGAGGCCTGACGCCAATCGTAAACCTGTCGCCGGTCATAAGCCTCCTGGATCGGATCAAAGCGGCCGAGGAGTACAACCGATACGGCACGGCGTATTTGCTCGCGGAGCTGTCGGAAAAGAACGCGCTTGGCTGTAACATCGGCAAAGAAGAACGAAAAGCGCTGCGGCGGCTCGGCGATACGATAAGCGGCAATGACTTGATCGAATTCAAGAACCTGATCAAGAATTGCGTCAATATCACCAAGGCCGCAAAAGACGGGCGGGGCGGCGGAACCGATTCGGCAATCCAATACATATTTCGCGATTTGGCCGCGCGCTTCGGAGATAAAATCGAAGACGATACGCTTCTCTGCACGGAACTCGCAAAATGGCATTTTGAGCATAAGCGCTACCTCGCGAGCGCGATAACCCTGACGGAATGCATCCTCGACTACTGCGCTCGCCTGTTGGTGCTCAACCGCCGCAGCACGGCGTGGCACTGGGAGAGGGACGAAAAGCCCTTCCGCGCGAAGCTGTCCAACAAATCCTCGAACGACGTTGTAAGCGACTTTCTGGCCCAATACACGAAGTTGAATGCCATTCGCAACGACCTTGCGCACGGAAGACGCATGACGGAAGGCATGAAATCGGATTTGGGGCGTCACGCAAAGGGTTTTTACACGATGATAGAAAATCAATTTTACAAGAAGCGCGAAAACGAGGCCGACTTGATCAAGGCGCTGCAATATTAGCCAAACAGCGGGCCGGCGAAGTGAAGTTCCGCGTCGAACCCGTTTTGCGTAATAAAATTTTAAATTTTTTTGAAATTCATTAAATCTTTACTTGACATATCATATAAATACGTGATAAATTGTGTTTAGCATCAAATGTCTGGATTTTGAACTCCAATGCAGGGATGATCCTTGTGTATAGCAACAAACGTGGTTTCACAGCCATACTGTTCCCCGTACACACGGGGGTGTTCCAAACTCTAATGCCTTCGCGCACGCGTTGGCGATTCCCTGCGCGGCAAGCCGGATGCGCATATCATTTTGAGTGGGCTTCGCGCTCAAATTTTGACGAAGCAAAATTTGAACGACGGCATCAGTCCCCCCGCCTCTACAGGCGGCGTTTCGTGGCATGTCCCGATATTTTTCATCATTTTCACAACATTCACAACATCTCACAACAATTTCGCGTTTTGTAAAATCGGCGTTGACATTGCCCGCAGGCTGTGTTACAGTGACAACATCGAACGGAGGTGTTTTGTATGAACGTAATCGAAGCATTGTACGCGCGGCACTCCACCAGAGCCTTTCTTGCCGATCCCGTGGAAAAGGACAAGCTCCTCGCCGTATCGGAAGCGGCCGTCCGCGCCCCGTCTTGGGCGAATTCGCAGCCGTGGGAAGTCTTTGTCGCCACGGGGGCGACGCTGGACAACATCAAGCGGGCCTACCTCGAAAAATACGAGGCCAAGGAAGCGCCCGCGCCGGAAACGCCGCTACCCACAGAATGGCCGCAGGCGTCGAAGGATCGCCGGAAGCTGCTCGACGACGGCATAAAGCAGACCTGCGGCGAGGCCGCAAAGCAATTCGGCCCGCTCAACCGGGGCATGTTCAACGCGCCCGCGGTCGCATTCGTCTGCATGGATAAGCGCCTGTCCCCTTGGTCCCTGTATGACCTCGGCGCCTACGCGCAGTGCCTGATGCTCGCGGCCCTCGAAAAGGGCCTCGGCGCCATCCCCGCCATCACGCTCGTACTCTACCCGGATGTCCTGCGGCGCGAGCTGCGCATCCCGGACGCGCTCAAGGTGGTCATAGGCATCGCAATCGGCTACATCGACAAGCGGCACGACATCAACAAATTCGTCAGCGGGCGAATCCCGTTCGCCGAAACGACGCATTTCCTCGACTGAGGCGGCCACGGAGCGGCATGCTTGTTTTTCCGGCCGACA
>JAITKU010000282.1 GCA_031278255.1 Eubacteriales Family XIII. Incertae Sedis bacterium
GTTTCAAATTTGGCTCCGTCCAAATTTGAAACGCCCCTCTGCTGTGCGCTTTCGCGGGCGGACTATCCGCCCTGCTTGGTGATAGACAGCGTAAAGCTGTTTTTATCGCCGCCGTTTGAAGGCCCTGCGAGTTCGATGGTGATTGCGGTTGTCGAATCGCCGGCGCCGTTCATTTGGGACCTCGATCTTGCGTCGTCGCTTCGCGTCGGCGGTCGCCCATCCTTGACAAGGCCGGACGCAAAGGGTAAAATAGAAATGTGGAAAGGTTTTGCCCGTTTGCGATAAGAGGATTTCGATTGTGGGGAGGTTTTTTTTATGTACACGTGCAATTTGGAGAGGCTGCAGGACAAAATCGATACGTTTAAGAAATTCGGGGATACGGGCACGGGCGGCATTACGCGGCTCTCCCTCTCGCCGGAGGCGCTCGCGGCCAGGGACGAATTCGCAAGGCGCGTCAAGGCTTTGGGTATGCGCCTCAAGACCGACGATGTGGCGAACATGTATGCCACCCTGCCGGGCAGCGAGGATTTGCCCGCGATCGTCATGGGTTCCCATGTCGATTCGGTGATCAACGGTGGCAATTACGACGGAATCCTCGGCGTGCTGACGGCCCTCGAGGTGGCGGAAACCATCTGCACGGAGAAGATCAAGACGCGCCATCCCATTGCCGTGATGATCTGGACAAATGAGGAGGGTTCCCGATTCGAGCCCGCCATGATGTGTTCGGGCGTCGTAACGGGCAAGTTCGACAAGGCAAGGGCCCTCGCCTCGACGGACGCAAAGGGCGTGCGTTTCGCGTCGGCGCTGGAAGCGAGCGGATTCAAGGGGGATGAGCAAAACAGGCTGAACGCGAAAGACTACGCGGGCTATTTTGAACTCCACATCGAGCAGGGCCCCATCCTCGAAATGGAGAAGAAAGAGATCGGCGTCGTGGAGGGCGTCTTGGGCATGGTCAACTACACGATCTCTGTCGAGGGCGTTTCCGATCACGCGGGCACCACGCCGCAAAAGACGCGGAAAGACGCGCTTTATGCCGCCTCGCAGTTGATCGTCATGCTGTGGGACAAGCTCGGCAAGCTGGACCCCGAACTCGTGTTCACAACCGGCAAGATCAACGTTTCCCCGAACATCCACACCGTTATCCCCAAGCTGGCCGCGTTCTCTCTCGACGCCAGACATAAGGACCCCAAGATTATCGAGCAGGTCGTCGCCGTAATCAAAAGTCTGCCCGCCGAGTTGTCCGGCTGCAAGGTGAGCGCGGAACTGAACTGGGGCCGCAACACCGTTCTGTTCAACAGCGATTACGTGGCCGCGGTGGAAAAGGCCGCGCGGGACGCGGGCTATTCTTGGCGCAGGATATACAGCGGCGCCGGGCACGACGCGCAATATGTGGCGGAGGTGCTGCTGCCCGCAACCATGATCTTCGTCCCCAGCGTGGACGGGCACAGCCACTGCGTCGAGGAGTTCACCCCGACCGAGCTGTGTCTGAAAGGCGCGAATGTAATGCTGAACGCGATTTTGGAGATCGACAGGAAATAGCGCGGCGCGGGCAACGGAGTCGAACGCCAAAAGCCATGAATTTACAATATTAGAAATAAATAGTTTTGTTTTACCGGATATACTTTCCCGCCCCTATGGCTCGGCCGCCGGTCCGCGCGAGCCGGATGAGCGTCCGCTTTTTGAGCGGGCGCTTTATCGTTTCGCCACGAAGTATATGCCCACCAGCACCAGCACCACGGCAAAGATCGTTCGGAAGTCGATCCAGTAGAAGATGGGAACGAATCGGTTGATCAGGTAGAATACGCCGATGAGGATCAGGATCAAGCCCGCGATCACGGCGCCCGCGCCCCTGCCGCCTGTGCGCGGGCGCTTTGCGCTCGGCGCGGCATGGGACGCGGAGGCTTCGGTGTCCGCCGTTCCCGCGCCCGCGAATTCGCTGCTGTTGCTGTAGCTTTCCGCTTCGCTCGCGCCGCTTTCCGCGGCGCTCGTCGGCCGCCGGAAAACCTCCGGCGCTTCCCTTTCCCGCATGAGGATCGCGGCGAATATGTAGAACAGGATGCCGGCCCCCGTCAGCGCAAAGATCACCATAAACAGCCTTACGAGTACGGAATCCGCGTCGAAATACTCCGCGATACCGCCGCAGACGCCGAAAAGCACCTTATCCGTTGCGGACCTGTACAGTTTTTTGTTCATTTCCTGCGCGACCTCCTTCGTCACATGACTGAGAACACAGCCGCCGGGGGATTGCAACCCCACGCCGGCCGGATGAAGCGGCGGTCCCGGCCTTTCGGCGGGGGACTGACGCCGTCGTTCAATCCGCCGCGAGCGCGTAAATCGCGTCGGCGTAGATTTTCGCGAGCCTGACCAGATTTTCTTCCGAGATATATTCGTCCTTTTGGTGGGCGAGTTCCGGATCGCCCGGGAAGCCCGGACCGAAAGCGACGATGTTTTTTGCGGCCCGCGCGTAAGTCCCGCCGCCTATGACGCCGGGACGGCTTTCCGCGTCGCCCGTGTGTCTGCGATAGACAGCCATCAGCGTTTCGATGAGGGGATCGTCGGCCGGCACGTAGATCGGCGGCTTGTGATCGAGCTTCACGAGGCCGAGATCGTATCTGTGTATGACGGGCAGCATGGACTCGTAGACCCGCTCCTGCGTCATCGTCACGGGATAGCGGACGTTGACGGTCAAAATCACGGCCTCCGTGTCGCCGCTGACAGTCCCGACGTTGAAAACGAGCGGCCCGGACGGATCGTCCTCGATGGCGCAGCCCATGCCCGCGCCGCGCAGATCGAAACCGATGTGCCGATTGTAAAAATCCACGAATTCGAGCGCGCTTTCGTTGACGAGGCCGAGGCGGGGCAGGAATTCCATCAGGACGGAGATGGCGTTCAGCCCGTTTTCCGGCGTGGCGCCGTGCGCGGAAATCCCGTTCGCGCCGATTTCGAGACTCTTGCCCACGCCTTTCGCGTAGATTTGCCGGCCCGTTTCGTTTCGATATTCCGCGACCTTCGCTTTCAAGGCCTCGTAGTCGCCCCCGCGCACGACGGCGCGCGCCCGGTCCGCAACCGTATTGGCCGCCGTGCCGCCGCCGAGCTTTCGGAGTTCCAATCCCTTGGCCGTCGTTTTGCCCAGCTTCTTTGCGAGTTCAAAGATCAGGATGCCTTTCTCCCCGTGTATGGCCGGGAAATCCGCGTCCGGCGTGAAGCCGAAGTCCGGCGGTCCGAAGCGGGCGAGATAGCGCCGCATACCCTCCCAGCCGGTCTCCTCATCGAGTCCGAGGATGAGCCGCACCCGTTTTCGCGGCGCGAATCCGGTGTCTTTCAGCGCTTTCATCGCGTAGTAGCAGGCGATGGCGGGTCCCTTGTCGTCCGTCGCGCCGCGCCCGTATATGCGTCCGTCCGCGCGCTTGCCGAGAAAGGGATCGCAGCTCCAGCCGTTCCCCTCGGGGACCACGTCCAGATGTACGAGGATGCCCAGGGTCCGCGCGGCCTCTTCGGACGTCTCCGCGTCCGCCCCGCCGAACTCGATATGCCCGCCGTAGTTGTCCGCGTTCCCGGTTGCGAAGCCGTCCGCTTGCGCGCGCGCAAGCATGTGCGCGAAAGCCGCCTGCACGCCCGCGCCGAAAGGCGCGCCCTCCTCCGCCGGCGTCCCGACGCTGCGGATCGCGATGAGCGCGCGCAAGCTTTCGATCATCTCCTCCGCCAGCGCGTCTATGCGCGCGTGCAGAGCCGTTTCGTTGTCCCGTTCCATCCCGTTCCGTCCTCGTCGCGGCTTCGATCAAAAATCGCGCGGCGTTTGCGCGACAGCCCTACTCGCTGTATAGCGCCGCTTCCCCAAACAATTCCCTGCAGTATTCCAACGCCTGCCGCGCCCGATCCGCGTGCCCCGACGCCAAAAGCGCCGGATTATTCTCAAAATCGCCCGTCAGCGGCACGATCGCGTATACGTTCTTGCCGTCGCTTTGGTATCTGTCCACCCAGGTCGGCAGCACCGCCGCGTCAGTCCGCACGATTTCGCCGCTGCTTTGCAGGAACAGGAGGTCCACCGCCGCCATAAGCCCCTGCTCCGTATGGAGGCTGCCCGTCGTTTCCGCGCGCTGGTTGGAGATGAAATTCCCGAGTGAATAGAACACGGGTACGCTGCGGCCCGGGGCCGGGGACAGGTATTCCATGCCCTGCGGGACATGGGGATGCGAGGCGAATATGATATCGGCGCCCGATATGGCCGCCCGGCTCGCGATGTATTCCTGACGGCTGTTTTGCACCGACTTGTATTCGTCGCCCCAATGAAAATAGCAGACCACGATCTTTGCGCCGGCCTCCCGCACGCGCCGTATCTCTTCGTCCACCCGCGCGAGGTCGCCGTCCAAGTCCTCATAACCGAAAGAGTTGATCAGGGGCCGCAGCGCGTCGCCGATGCGAATGCCGTTCAGCGTCCTGCTCGTGCCCACCCGCGGCGATTCGTAGGTAAAGGCCACGAGGCCCACCTCTATGCCCGCGCCGCGCAGGATCACGCTCGCAGGCTCTTCCTCGGAGAGCCGCGATCCCGTCGCCGCGAGGCCCGCCGCCCGCGCGACCTCCAGGGTTCGATACAGGCCCGCGGCGCCGCGATCCAGCATGTGGTTGTTCGAGGTGAAAACCGCGTCAAACCCCGCGTCCGCGATCGCGTCCGCCAAGCTGTCCGGGGACGAGAATGTGGGGTAGCCCGTGTAAGGCTCGCCGCCCAGCGTGGTTTCGAGGTTGCAAAGGGCCAGATCGGCTTCGGAGACGTATTCTTTCACATACGCGAAGTTGTTGCCGAAATCATAGCCGCCCGCCCCGTCCCGCTGGGCCGCGAGCTGCGGCGCGTGAACCATCACATCCCCCGCGCAGAGTATGCGCAGGGAGACGGGTTCTTCCGCGGGTTCGGGTTCGACCGGCGCCTGTGTTTCCGCGGCGGGCAGGCCCGCCGCGTCCGCGCGCTGCGATCCGCCGGATTCGGCGCAGGAAGAAAACAACAGGATTGCCGCCAGCAATCCCAAAACCGGTAAGAGTGTTTTTAGCTTTCCGCGCCGCATCGGCGGAGGATTGCAGCCGCCGACGGCGGAAGCTCGGCGGCGTCGGTCAAACGCGGACCCGCCGCTCAATTGACGGCTTCGACCGCCGAAATCTCGGGATAGCGCTCCTTGAGTATCCGCTCGATCCCGTTCTTCACGGTCATCTGCGAATACGGGCAACCCGCGCAATGGCCCTGCAACCTTACCCTGACCACATTGTCCGGCGTGATCTCCACAAATTCCACATCACCGCCGTCCTGTTGCAACATGGGGCGGATATCCTCCAGAACCGTCTTTACGTTCGCTTCCATAATCAGATTTCTCCTTTGATTGAATCGATGAACAGTGATATTTTGATGCTGCGCAAACCGCGGGGGCTTCTCGCGCGGCGCCTTTTCACCGGGGCGCGGCTTCTTATGCGATGGCGTCGAGCAATATTTTCAGATATGCCCGCGTTTTTTCGGCTATGGCGTCGATGCGTTCTTTTTCGGCCGGCTCGCAGATGCCCTGCTTCAGTCTGGCTTCAAAGGCCACCGTTTCATTGTAGAGTTTCGTCAGCGACAGATTGCCGGACATGCCCTTGATCCCATGCGCCGTGGCCGCGGCCGCCTCGATATCGCCGGCGGAGAGATTGGCGGTCAGCTTGTCAAACTCCTCCGTTGCGAGGAAAGAATTGAGTATCTTGACGTAAATCTTCGCGCTTCCGGCAACGCGTCTCAATCCCGACTCGATATCTACATATTCGTCAAAATCCGACGGATACTGCGGTGAAGCTTTTACTTTGTCTGTCAGGTCACTCATTTAACTAACGCCTCCTTTGAATTGTTACCATTGAACATTTGAACAGCGATTTGTCACTACTCGATGTTCTGCTTGCCCCTGCGTGGCGCCAAGGGCAGGGTGATCGTCACCCGCGTGCCTTTTTTTTCCTTGCTCTCGATCTCGATGGAACCCTTGTGTTCCTCTATGATCTGACGGGATATCGCAAGGCCCAGCCCCGTTCCGCCCGCGCTTCGCGAACGCGCCTTGTCCACGCGGAAGAAGCGTTCAAAAACCCTTGAAATCTGCTCCTCGGGGATGCCTATGCCGTTGTCGCTCACGATAATCTGCGCGTTCTTGCCGTTCACGTAGGCGTCGATATCGATGCGTCCCTTTTCGTTCGTGTATTTGATGGCGTTGCTCAGGATGTTCAGCACTACCTGTTCCACGCGATCCCTGTCCATATCGACCCGTATGCGCGCTTCTTCATCGAACAGCACGTTCAGGTGCTGTTCCTTGCTCCGCGCCATCATTTCCATCTTCTTCACGGCCACGGAGAGCAGCATGATGAGGTCCCCTTCTTTTTTATACCACTTTTCCTGCTTATAATCAAGCCTAGAAAGTTGAAGCAGGTCCTTTACGAGACGATTCATGCGATCCGCTTCGGCATCCACGATTTTCAGGAATTCGAGCGCCGTGCCTTTGTCGCTTTCCAGACCGTCAAGCAGGAGGGTTTCCGTGTAACTCTTGATCGTCGTCAAGGGGGTTTTCAATTCATGTGAAACATTGGCCACGAAATCCGTCTGCATGTTCTCCAGTTTCTGCTGTTCCGTGACATCTTGCAGGAGCATGATGATACCGATATCCGCGCCGTTTTCGTCCTGAAAGCGATCGTAGCGGATCGTGTAAGTCGCGCCGCCGTATACGAACATATCCATGGCCGCGCCGTTCGTGCAGTTTCGCACGATGTCTTTCAGGCGCAGACTCTCCGTGTATTTTTCGATAATGCGGTCGTAATGCTTGTTCTCTATATCTTCCTCGCCGAACTTCAACATTTCTCTGGCGGCGGGGTTCGCGTGCATGATGTGGCCCGAGAGGTCTATGGCGATCAGACCGTCGGCCATGTTTTTCAAGATGGCCTCCAGCTTGTTCTTCTCGCTCGACATCTCGGAAAGCGTCCTGTCGAGTTCTATGCGGAGCAGGTTGAACATCTCCGCGAGGCGGCCGATCTCGTCGTCGGATTTGACGCTGACCTCCTGGCTGAAATCACCCTGCGCCATCTTTTCGGCTTTCTTCGTTACGTCGTTGATCGGAACGGTAATGCTCCGCGCGATCAGGAAGCCGAGTATCACGGTTATGGCCAGAGCCGGGGCCATGGCCCGGACGAAGATCAGCTTGGCCTCGCCGATCGTCGCCTGTACGCCGGTCATATCCGTCCTGAAATACAAAACGCCGTTGATCTTGCCGGTTTCGTCCGCGATCGGGAACGCCATGTTCTTCGTGGGGATTTCCTCGCCGTCGCGGGCATAGACGGCGTCGTACTCGCCGTATTCGCCGTACTCCCCGTTCAGGGCTTTGAAGATCAGCGTTTCTTCGAGGACGCCGTGCGCGCTTTGGCCCTTGTACTCGTTTGTGGCCGCAACGATATCCCAGTTGCGGTCCACCACGAAGATTTCATTTTGCAGCGTTCTCGCCCAGGCGTCGATGCCGGTCTGTATCTCGTCGCGATGTGCGGCCGGATCGCCGTAGGAGGCGATCGAGGACAAAATCGTCGTCTCGCTGACAGTCTTTCGCAGGTTGGAAGCGGTGGTATCGTCGTAATAAGCCTCGAGCTGACCCATGATAAAAACGCCGATGATCGCAGTCGCTATGAAAACCAGCAGAATATAGATAAAGACGATCTTCCAGCGTATACTGCTCCATATCTTCCTGCCCGTCATGGTTTACGGCCGCCTGAAATAGTAGCCTATCCCTCTTTTCGTCATAATGTATTGGGGATTGCCGGAATCGTCCTCCAGCTTTTCGCGAAGCCGCCGCACGGTAACGTCCACCGTTCGGATATCGCCGAAATACTCGTAGCCCCAGACATCGGAAAGCAATTGCTCGCGTGAAAATACTTTATTTTCCTTATTTGCAAGATATTGCAATAATTCAAATTCACGCAGCGTCAACTCCAGCGGCTCGCCGTTCTTGCGGGCTTCGTAGCGGTTTGTGTCTATTGAAAGATTGCCGCATTCCAGAATGTTCGCGGGATCGCCTTTCTCGTTGTCGTCGAGATCCAAACGCCTGAAGTTGGCCTTGATCCGCGCGATCAACTCCCGCATACCGAAAGGTTTCGTGATATAGTCGTCGGCGCCGAGTTCGAGGCCGAGGACCTTGTCCACCTCCTCCTCCTTGGCCGTCAGCATCAGGATGGGCACGGAACTCGATTCCCGAACTTTTTTGCAAATCGCAAAGCCGTCGATGCCCGGCAACATGACGTCCAGCAGGATCAGATCGGGCTTGGCGTTCAAGGCCTTATCGAGTCCGCTTTCGCCGTCGTAGGCCGTGTCCACCTCAAAGCCCTCTTTTTTCAGATTGAATTGAATGATATCGGAAATGGATTTCTCGTCCTCTACGATCAGAACCTTTTTCGCGTCCATCTGTTTCACCCTTCTGTTTTTACAGATAATTCAACGGGTTTTTGGCCACACCGTTTATATGCACCTCAAAATGCAGGTGCGGGCCCGTGCTGTTCCCCGTATTGCCCACGTTGGCGATGTGCTGGCCTTGATAAACCTTGTCTCCGGCCTTTACGAAGAGCTTGCTGCAATGCCCGTACCACGTTTCGCGGTTGCCGCCGTGATCGATCTTGACGAGATAGCCGAGGGAACCCTGCCGGCCCGCGAACGTGACCTTGCCGCCGTCCGCGGCGCGAATGGACGTACCGGTCGCGGCGGCGAGATCTATGCCGCTGTGCATACGGCCCCATCTCGTGCCGAAACGGGAGGTGAGTCTGCCGCGCGTCGGATACTGGAAGCTGCCCGTGCCGATCAGGGGCGGCGGGTCCTTCGTGCCGACGAGAACGACCTGCGCCGTGGGTTCCGACAGGGTTACGGATTCCAATTCGTTCTTGCCGGTTTCAATGCCGTTTTCCCTTATGATCTCGGCCGTAACCTGCCGCTCTCCCTTCGTCCCGGCCAGCCGCACGGTCTGCTCGCCCTTGAACATCGACGCATTGTCCTCGTAGGCTATTTCAAACGGGATTTCTTCTATATAGGTCGCCACCTCCGTGGTTTGGACCGTCAGAAGCGGCACGATTCGTTCGAGTTTGAGTTGCTGCCCGATCTGCAGGCGCTCCGGCACGACGCCCGGGTTCATGTTCATCAGTTCCGAAAGGCCGAGGCTGTAAATCTGCGCGATACCGGACAGGGTCTGGCCTTTTTCCACGGAATGGTATCGCTGTTCGACGGCGCCCGTCATGACATAGTCGAACACATCTTCGGGTTTTTTGAGGTAGGCGAGTTTGGTATCGGTCTCACTGATATGGATATTCTCCGCAAAACCCACGCGCGTGTAGTTCTCGCGGCCGCCCGTATCGACGAGGAACTGATCCTGCACGTCTTTCAGGAAGCCCCGCGCCGTCGTCTCGCTGTCAAAGGTGGCGATCGCTTTGCCGTCGGCCACGAGCGTATAGCCTTTGACTTTCATGTCTTTCATATAGGTCAGGTTGTTCAGCACATCGTCCGGCGAATCGACGGGGAGCTTGTTTCCGAAAACGCGCTCGAAGCTGATGTCGCGGTTTTCGTCTATGTCTATCTCCGCGTCGTATGCCTGCGAGAGTTTGCCGCCCACGAGCCGCACGGCGCTGTAAACGGTCTCCTTGTCGTTGACGACGCCGAGGACCTTGCCGTTGTACATGTAGGCGTAGACCGAGCTTTTGTTGACGGCGGAAACGGCGCAGATCGCAAAGACCAAACAGACGGCCGAGGCCGTGAGCAGGCCGCGTTTATGCACGTCCGAAAAAACGCAGACCCAGCGCCACGCGTGGCGCAAGGCCCGCGCGAAAGCGAGCAGGACCGCCGCGCAACGGGAAGCGGCCGCGGCCGTCGCGGTCCAAGTCCGGTCGGAAGCGGCCATGACGGCCGCGTCGATCGCGGCAAGGCGCAGGGCGAGGAAAGCGCGCGCCTTGCGCGCGCGCGCGCGCAAGCGCTTCCCGTGAAGCCAGACGGACTTCATGAAGCGCAGGGCAAAAAGCGCGACCTTGTTTTCCCGCTCGACGGCGCGCGCGAAGCTCGCGAAAGACGCTTCGGCCGCGGCGAGAAACAACGCGGAGACCTTACAAACCCCCGCGCCGCAAACGAAACGCGCGGCGGCAAACAGACGGGACGCGGCCGCGCGCAGGGCGCGCGCCGCGGGCCGCAGGGCATGGGATAAGACCCGCGCGGCGGACCGCAGCCCGTTCGCGGGCGGCGCCGCGAGCGAAAGCGCGCGCGCGCGCGCAAAAGCACCCGCCCGCCGCGCCGCGGACGACAGCGTGCGTTCAGCGTAATTGCGTACGAAGATCAGTCTCTTGTCCGTGCGGCGCGCGGCGCGGCGCACAATACGGCGCACACGCGCCGGCAGCCCCGCGAGCGCACCGAAAACCGCAAAAAATCGGTCGATGCCGGCATCGACCGCCATACTCGTTCCGGGCGCTTCAAAATCCTCCGGTTTCGGCTCGGCCGGAACCAAAAGCTCCTTGCATTTGCCGCTGAGGCCGCTGATTTTTTGAAAAATCGACGTGAAATTCGGCTTGTTCATGCAGAATTCCTTTCTTTGGCACAATTCAGTATACTACAACAGCGCTTGTTTTTCAAATCGTTTTTTCAAATTCCACATACTTTTCACAATTCCGTTTAATTCGTTTAATTGAACGACGGCGTCAGTCCCCCGCCTCTACAGGCGGCGGGTTTCAACTTTCCAAGCTGTCAGTGGCGGGTGCAATCCCCCACTGACGCCTATGTTTTGAGGGGCGGCGGGCGAAGC
>JAITKU010000032.1 GCA_031278255.1 Eubacteriales Family XIII. Incertae Sedis bacterium
GAGGGCTTCACCTGGGGCGCGCCGCATACCTACGGCTATTACTGGCGGCTCGGCGGCACGGAGGCCTTCGATCTCCTCGAGGACGCGATGCAAAACGTCGAAACCCTCATCCTGTGGTCACACGACCCCGACACGACGCGCGTAGGCTACGCCGGCAACGAATCCACGATGTGGCGGCATTGGCTCGACGATATGGGCGTGCAGTTCATCTTCATCGATCCCTTCAACAATTTTTCGTCCGTGAAGCAGGCCGACAAGTGGATCGCGCCGCGGCCCGGCACGGATGCGGCGCTCTGCGAGGGTATCGCGCACGTGTGGCTGACGGAGGGCCTGTACGATAAGGAATATATCGAGAAACACGCGCATCGCTTCGACGAATGGGCGGACTATATCCTCGGCAAGGGCGTTGACCGTATCGCAAAGACGCCTAAGTGGGCGGAACGCGAAACGGGCATACCCGCCGCGGACATCAAGGCCCTCGCCCGGCGCTGGGGCACCACAAAGACGATGGGCGGCTCGGGGCTTCGCGGCGGCTTCGGCGGCGTCTGCCGCACGGCCAACGGCACGGAGTTTGCCCGCCTGATGGTGCAGCTTTTCGCCATGCAGGGCATGGGCAAGCCCGGCAGCAACATCTGGGCCGCCACGACGGGCGCGCCGATGGACTACAATTTCTGGTTCGGCGGCTACTCCGATCCCCTGAGCCAGATCGCGAACGAGCCTATCGCGGACAGGACGGCCGTCAACTGCGTTTCGCAGAAGCTGTACAGGCCCAACGTTCCGGACGCCATTCTGAACGGGCATTACGAGTGGTACGGGGAGGGCTTCTGCGGCGGCGGCATCGATCTCGAATTCACGGAGCATATCTATCCGGAGCCGGGCTGCAGCAAGGTCCACATGTTCTATCGCTACGGCGGCACTTTCATGGGAACGATGCTCGACACCAACAAATGGGTGAAGATGTACCAGAGTCCCGAACTCGAGTTCGTCGTAAATCAGGACATCCACTTCCACGGCGAGGCGCGCTTCGCGGACGTGATCCTGCCCGCCTGCTCGAATCTCGAACGCTACGACATCGGCGAATACTGCAATTCCGGCAACGGCGGCTACCAATCGCACTCGCAGACCGGTTGCAGTTGGCAGGTCGTCGTATTTCAGGACAAGGCGATAGAACCCCTTTGGGAATCGCGGTCCGATTACTGGATTTTCGCGCAGTTGGCCGAACGGCTCGGCTTCGGCGCCGAATTCTCCGAGGGCCGCGATGAGTTTGCGTGGTGCAAGCGCTTCTGGGAGAAGTCCGACCTCTGCGAAAAGATTTCATGGGAGGATTTCACGAAAAAGGGCTACTACATCGCGGGCGTTCCCGCGGATCGGGAGCGGCACTACGGCTTCCGCTGGTTTGCGGAGGGTTATCCCTGCGATACGCCGAACCATAAGCCATTCCAAGAAGAGGGTAAACTAGGAACATTTACCGGAAAGTTCGAGTTCACTTCCGAATCGTTGCTGTACTGGGCGCCGGACGACGAGGCCCGCACGCCGATCGCGACCTACAAGCAGAGTTGGGAGGGCCATCATTCGATCAAGGCGCGGAAATATCCGTTCCATCTGATCAGCCCCCACCCGCGCTTCGATTACCATACGCAGCACAATTCCTCTACGCCGTGGTTCTGGGAAATCCCCGAAAACAGGAAGTACATCAACGGCAATCCCTATCTGATCGCCCGCATTCATCCCGTGAAAGCGGCGGAGAAAGGCATAAAGGACGGGGATTTGGTCAAGCTGTTCAACGAGCGCGGCAGCGTGATCTGCGTCGCGCGCGTCACCTACAGGGTGGAGATCCATACCATACACGCCTACGGCTCGTCCGGCATATACAACCCCGTGGAGCCGGGCAAACCCTCAATGGACATCGGCGGCTGCGTGAACGTGCTGACGCCGGGCAGACTCATAGGCGACAAGGTTCCGGGCATGGCGCCCAATTCCGCCCTGCTCGACATATGCAAGTATACGGGCGAGATCCCCGATTCGCAGCTCTTCGAGAATAAGCTCGACGCCGTGGCTCTGGACGCGGACGCCGACGCCGAAACGTGCCGGGAGATCATAGAGGGCCACGGATTTGAGAAGATTCAGCAAAAGGTGAAAGCCTTGTATGCGCAGAAAGGAGTGTCGGCACAATGAGATGGGGAATCGCTGTTGACTCGCGCCAATGTATGGCGTGCTATTGCTGCTTTACGGCCTGCAAGGATGAGCATTGCGGTTTTGCCGGAAAATACTCCGCGCCGCAGCCCATGATGGGCCAATTTTGGATTAACATAAAGGAATGGGAACGCGGTGACAGTTCGCGCCGCGTAAAGACCGCGACGGTCCCCATCCTGTGCGCCCACTGTGAAAAACCCGCCTGCGCCGAGGTCGCGAAAGACGGAGCGGTGTACAAGCGGGCGGACGGTATCGTGATCATCGATCCCGTGAAATCGAAGGGCCAGAAAGCCATCGCGGAAGCCTGTCCGCTCGGCGCGACGTTCTGGAACGAGGAACTGCAGATTCCGCAAAAATGTACGATGTGCGCGGAACTGCTCGACGACGACGCGTATCTCTCCTACCTCGGCGATCCCGCGCTGAAGCGCCCGCGCTGCGTGGAAGCCTGCCCGAACAGGGCGCTGTTCTTCGGCGATCTGGACGATCCGGACAGCGAGATCAGCAAGTTCATCGCGGCAAACCGCGTCACGCCGCCCGCGGCCATCGAGGGCAGGAAAGGCAATGTGGTATACCTGAACATCCCGACGGTATTTCTGGCGGGAACGGTCTATCTGCCCCGCGAACTCGACGAGGTGGCCGTCGGCGCGACGGTGCGCCTCTCTTGCGAGGAGAGCGGGGAAACATGGGAAACGACGACGAATTATTTCGGCGACTGGGAGGTGGAGTGGCTGCCCAAGGGCAAGACCATAGATGTAAAGATCAGCTTGGACGGTTATAAGCAGGCGTCCTACACCGCGACGACGGATACGGATCACTATGTAGCGCAAACCTATCTGGAGCTTGTCGGCTAGCGGAGCAAGACCCAAAGGAGGGAAAGATAAGATGGGAGACATAGTAATAGTCGAAGCCTGTCGCACGGCGGTGGGCAAGATAGGCGGCACGCTCAAAAGCGTTCCGCCGGAGGAGCTTGCGCGGGTTGTGATACAGGGCGTTCTGGACAGGAGCGGCATAGAGCCCGGCGAGATAGAAGAGGTCGTTTTCGGCCATTGCCGCCAGTCGTCCGACAATCCGAATATCGCGCGCATATCCATGTTGCGGACCGCGATCCCGTTGGAAACATCGGCCTATACCGTCATGCGCCAGTGCGCGTCCGGTCTCACGGCGGTCAACAACGGACTTATGAGCATACAAGCGGGCCAATGCGAGGTCGTGTTGGCCGGCGGCACGGAATCCATGAGTACGGCGCCTTTCTATATACGCGGCGCCCGCTTCGGCCTCGGCACGGGCAATACGGTGCTTCTCGATTCCCTTGTGGAGGTACAGCCGCAGAGCCAGCCGCAGGAGATCTTCGGCAGCTTCAACATGGGCATGACGGCGGAGAACGTGGCGGAGCAGTACAATGTATCCCGCGAGGATCAGGACAAATTCGCGCTGCAAAGCCAGAAGAGAGCCTTGGCCGCGATCGCGGCGGGCCGCTTCAAGGACGAAATCGTCCCCGTCGTGATCCCGCAGCGAAAGGGCGATCCCATCGTATTCGATACAGACGAATACCCGCGCGACACCACGATTGAGGCGCTCGGCAAGCTGAAAGCGGTGTTTAAGGAGGGCGGCTCCGTGACGGCGGGCAACGCCTCCGGTCGAAACGACGGCGCTTCCGCCATGTTGCTGATGACGGCGGAAAAGGCCGCGACGCTCGGACTGAAGCCCATCGCGCGTTTCGTCGGTATCGCGAACGCCGGCGTGGATCCCCGCATTATGGGGATCGCGCCCATTGCCGCCACGCGGAAAGCGCTCCAAAGAGCGGGCCTGCGCATAGAGGACATCGGCCTCGTCGAACTGAATGAGGCTTTTGCGGCCCAGTCCCTCGCGTGCGTTCGCGAACTCGGCCTTTCGCAGGATATCGTGAACGTGAACGGCGGCGCGATCGCGCTCGGGCACCCCGTCGGCTCTTCCGGCTGCCGGATCCTCGTCACGCTCATCCACGAGATGAAAAAGCGCGGCGTGCGCTATGGCCTCGCCACCCTCTGTATCGCGGGCGGCCTCGGAATGGCGGACATCGTAGAGTTGTTATAATCAGAAAGGAGATTATGTATGAAACTCTTTGACCTTACAGGCAGAAACGCGGTGGTGGTCGGCGGCGCCGGCGGCATCGGACAGGCGGTGGCCCAAGGCTTGGCGGAGGCCGGCGCGCGGGTGGCGATCGCCTCACGCAGCGAGGAATCGCTGAAACGGGCCGTCCTTGAGATCAAGGAAGCGGCGGGCGTGACGATTTCCTACTACACGGTGGACGCCACGGACGAGGACAGCGTTGCGGCGCTTGCGGCGGCGGCGAACAAGGACTTAGGCAAGGTCGATATCTTAGTCAACGCGCAGGGCTTCAACAAGAAATTCGACGCGCAGGATTTCCCGATGGACGTGTTCAAGCAGATGTTGGAGGTCAACGTCTACGGCGTTATGCTGTGCTGCAAGCACTTCGGCGGCTACATGATCAAGAACAAGTACGGCAAGATCATCAATGTTTCGTCCGTGCGCGGCAAGATCGCGACCAAGACCCCGGGCAACTGCGGCTACTG